>CALEMO010000068.1 GCA_937910825.1 uncultured Solirubrobacterales bacterium
GCTCCATGTACGAAGTGCTGTCAGGCCCCGCCTGAAGCGAAATTCCAGTTACACGGCCGTTTTCTGAAGGAACCGTGTCATGGACGCCGCCTGCGGGGACCGCAACGGCGGCGGCCTTAGCCTGTTCCAGACTCTATGGGCACCACTAATCCAGTCCGGCTGATCGCCGCGCTTATATTTCTCGCAATGCTGGCGATCCCGGTCACCGCTTCAAGTGCTGCCGTGCTGGGGCCCAACAAAGGCAAGGTCCTGACCGGGGTCAGCGACAACGGCACGCTTGAAGGCTTCCAGAATTTCGAAGCTTCAGTCGGCAAGCACCCAGCGGTGCTGCAGACCTTCCATCCCTGGGGCAACGGCCTCGACCTGGCCTACAAGCGCTGGCAGAACGCAGAGGTGAGGCCGATGCTCCACATCTCCACCGCTGACGACGAGACCCGCGAAGAGTTGATCACCCCCAAGGAGATCGCCCAGGGTGCCGGCGATCCGTACCTGCTCGGAATCAACGAATTCTTTTCTCTGAGGGACCTGCCCGCCTACATCCGCCCGCTTGGCGAGCCTAACCGCTGCCTCAACCCCTACTCCGCCGTCTACTGCGACGGCACGAAGAAGGGTGGCGAGCACAAAACCTTCTGGTACCGGGCGGCCTTTCGCCGCATCGCGGTGATCGTTCGTGGCGGCAAGTCGTCAAAGCGGCTCGACACCAAACTGTCGAAACTCGACCTGAAACCTGTCAACTACGGGATCCAGCCCCGGCCCGAGTCGCTGCCGGAAGCACCAGTCGCGATCATCTGGAGCGCCCTGCCTGCCGGTTCCCCACGGGTCAAAGGCAACTGGCCGGGCAATTACTGGCCCGGCTCAAACTTCGTCGACTGGGCAGGAGTCGACTTCTATTCCAACTTTCCACACTGGAAAGACCTGAACAAGTTCTTCAAAGCCGGTCCCTGGCGCAAGAAGCCGGTCGCCCTGACCGAATGGGGCGTCGCCGGATCGGACAACGTCAAGTTCACCCGCCAGCTCTTCCACTGGATGGAGAAGCGCAAGCGCGTGCGCATGTTCAACTACTACCGGGGTTTCGGTGGCCCTGAGGACGTCTTTAACCCGATCAACTACCCGAACGCGATCAAGGTCCTGCGCAACAAGCTGAAGAACCCCCGCTACGTGCCCTACGCCTACAAACACGCCAGCAAGTAAAACCAGGGCCCGGCTGGCAGTTCCCCCTCCGGGGATCCTCCGGTTGAACTCACCCCGGCGGCGGACCCGGCACCCGCTGCAGCTCCCGGACCCGTGCCGGCCGCGGAGCCTGCCAGTACCACGATCAGGGCGAGCAGGAAGGCCGCGCCCGTTGCCCGCCTCAAAGCCTCTGCCTTTCTAAGCCGAATTTCACTCAGATAACCGCTGCCACCCACACTAACCGTCCCGACGATCCTGCAATACAAAGGCCCGGGCGAACCCGGGCCTTTGTATTGCCAGACGAAAACGTCCGGCGAAGCATCGAAAGATGCTTCTTACATCATGCCGCCCATTCCACCCATGTCGGGCATCGCGGGCATGCCTGCTCCGCCTTCTTCGGCGGGCTCGGCGATGATCGCTTCGGTCACCAGGATGTTCTTGGCGATCGAGGCAGCGTTCTGCAGGGCAGAGCGCGTTACCACGGTCGGATCGAGAACTCCGGCCTTGACCATGTCGCCATACTCACCGTTGGCGGCGTTGAGACCTTCACCGGTCTTCAGGCCACGAACGTGGTTGACGACTACCGAACCTTCGAGACCCGAGTTCTCGGCAATCTGCCGAACGGGCTCCTCGAGAGCGCGGTAGATGATCTGCGCACCAGTGCGCTCGTCGGCGTCTTCGAATGAATCGACGTCGAGACCATCCTGAGCGTTGAGAAGGGCAACTCCGCCG
This sequence comes from uncultured Solirubrobacterales bacterium, assembly GCA_937910825.1. Taxonomy (GTDB): domain Bacteria; phylum Actinomycetota; class Thermoleophilia; order Solirubrobacterales; family 70-9; genus 67-14. The sequence continues at coordinate 1,903 of CALEMO010000068.1, forward strand.
CCGGGGACGATTCCCTCTTCCAGCGCCGCACGGGCCGCCTGAAGGGCGTCTTCGACGCGGTGCTTCTTCTCTTTCATCTCGGTCTCGGTAGCAGCGCCGACCTTGACCACGGCAACGCCGCCGGCCAACTTGGCGAGACGCTCCTGGAGCTTCTCACGGTCGAACTCGGAATCGGTGTTCTCGATTTCCGACTTGATCTGCTTGATCCGTCCCTTGATGCCATCGGTATCTCCGGAACCGTCGATGATCGTGGTCGTATCCTTGGAGACGACTACGCGACGGGCCTGTCCGAGCTGGGTCAGCTGGGTGTTCTCCAGCTTGAGGCCCATCTCTTCGGTGATCACTTCACCACCGGTCAGGATGCCGATGTCTTCGAGCATGCGCTTGCGGCGGTCACCGAATCCCGGCGCCTTGACCGCGACACCGGTGAAGGTGCCACGCAGCTTGTTGACGACCAGGGTCGCGAGGCATTCGCCTTCGACGTCCTCAGCAACGATCAGCAACGGCTTGCCACCCTGCATGACCTGCTCCAGCACGGGCAGCACGTCGCGGACGGAACCGATCTTCTGGTTGGCGATCAGGACGTACGGCTCTTCGAGAACAGCCTCCATACGATCCTGGTCGGTCACCATGTACGGCGAGATGTAGCCCTTGTCGAACTGCATGCCCTCGGTGAACTCGAGTTCCATGCCGAAGGTCTGGCCTTCTTCGACGTTGACCACGCCGTCCTTGCCGACCTTTTCGATGGCGTCCGAGATCGTATTGCCGATCTCGTCGTCAGCGGCCGAAATAGCGGCGACACGAGCGATCTGCTCCTTGCCGTTGATTTCAGCGGACTGCTTGCTGCGCAGGTTCTCGACTACTACGTCGACAGCCTTTTCGATGCCACGGCGAAGCGCCAGCGGGTTGGCCCCGGCGGCAACGTTCTTCAGTCCCTGGCGGACGATGATCTGAGCGAGCAGGGTGGCGGTGGTTGTACCGTCACCGGCTACGTCGTTGGTCGCAGTCGCGACTTCACGAACGAGCTGGGCGCCCTGGTTCTCGAAGACGTCCTCGATCTCGATCTCACGGGCGATGGTGACACCATCGTTGGTGATGGTCGGAGCGCCGAACTTCTTGTCGAGTACTACGTATCGGCCCTTCGGACCGAGGGTGACCTTGACTGCGTCGGCAACGGCGTCAACGCCGGCCTGCAGGGCCCCCCTTGCTTCTTCTGCGAACTTCAGCTCTTTGTGAGCCATATGTCAGTTACCTCCTGAAGGCTTGTCTGGGGTGCTTACTGGACCTTGGCGAGGATGTCCGATTCACGCAGAACGAGCAAATCGTCGCCCTCAACCGTGATGTCGGTCCCTCCGTACTTGGAGTAGAGGACCTCGTCGCCTTCGCTCACGTCGAGCGGGCGGCGGGTTCCGTCTTCGGCGATGGCGCCATCTCCTGCGGCCATTACCGTTCCCTTCTGGGGCTTCTCCTTGGCCGTTTCGGGAAGTACGAGGCCACTTGCAGTGGTCTCTTCTTCCTCGACCGGCTTGACGATCAGCCTGTCCCCGAGGGGCTTGAGCTTCATTCGTTACCTCCGTTGTCATGTGTTCTGTAGTGCTAATTTAATACTGGTTTTGGCACTCTGCACATGAGAGTGCCAAACGCTCTCAGCAACCATACAGGGTCAGACCCGCCGGGAATGTGAAGGATCGCCCAACCGGTCAGGTTTGCCCCGGAAACCTCGGTGATGCTCCCGATAATGCCGCCATCTGGAGCAGAATCGGGATCATCGCTGTTTGGGCAGGGCCTTCGTCCGGAAAGAAGAGAGCCCCGGGTCCCGGGGCTCTCTCGAATCAGTTCGGATCAGTCAGCCTGAGCTGCCTGATCGATCCAGCGTTCTTACCGGATGCGAATGAGCTTCTTCTTGTCCGAAGACAGCTTCAGCACAGCCTTGCCGCCCAGCTTCAGAACCTTGCGGCCCTTCGCGGTCGCCTTCAGTTTGACCTTGCGCTTGCCGGCCGAAGTGAAGCGGAACGAGCCCTTGGCCAGGACAGTGCCCTTGCGGACCTTCTTGTGTCCTACCTTGACTGTCTTGGCCGAAAGCAGCTTGGCCTTTCTGACGCAGGCTCCGGAGCACTTTACGGCGACGATGCCCTTGCTGTCATCGGAGCACGTCAACTGGGCCTGATTGACCGTGCCGGGCTGAATCGCCACCTGGCCGGCCGGGCAAGGCAGGACCGCCTCGTGGACACCAGGCGTAGCCGTGGCGGTGTCCGTCACTGGCGCCGAAACGATCAGGTTGTGACTGTGGCCGTCGACCTTGTTGGTCTGCTGCTTGATGCAGACGGCGAAGATCTTGGCCTGAGCGCGGCCGGTCGCCGTGTTCTTCACGGTGCGCTGCTCGCCGGCATTCAGGTCTATCTGGGCTTCGACCTTCTGAACGTCGAGCAGGTGCTCGAGGCTCGAGTTGGTCGGTGAGACTGTGTCCACCTTGACCTTGACTTCATAGAACCACCTGCTGTCCGTTGCTCAGCGTGCCAAGCTGACAGGTCACTGTGCCCGACGCATTTGCGCACGGTGCGTCGGCTGAAACGAAGCTGACACCTGACGGCAGCGCGTCCGTGACGACTACGTTCTGGGCAGTTCCCGGACCGAAGTTTTTCGCGGTCAGGGTGTATGTGACCGTATCTCCATATGAGACGACGGTCGGGTTGGCGGTCTTCGTGATCGCAACGTCGGCCTTCAAGGACGTGATCGTGGTCGGGTCAGGATCGGTGTCCGGGGTGGGATCGCCTCCGCCGGAGACGATTCCCGAGTTGGTAACCGAGGCCGGGGCGTTATTGGCGACGTTGACCGTCAGCGTGATCAGCGGGTAGCTGGCGTTTGCGGCCAGGACGTCGCTTCTGGTGCAGGTGTGGGACTTGTCGATCACCAGATTGACGTCGGGAGCGTTCGTATCCCAGCAGAAGGTGACGTGGCTGATGCCGCAGAACTCGCCGTTGTTCGGGTTGACCGGCGGGTGCAGCCCGGTGCCTGACGCGGCGAGTAGAAGTTACCGGGACTGGAACCGCCCTTGACGATCACGTTGACCGGCCAGCTTGCCGAGTAGTCGAAAGTGTGGACGTTCGTATTGGTGTTGGAGATCGTTACCGAGAAGCCGGTGCTCGGATCGGCGTAGGTTCCGTTGAGCTGGCTCTCGTTCTCTTCCACCTTGTAGCCAGCGTAGCCGGCCCCGAAGGCGGCCTGACATTCCTCGGCCGGGCTTTCAGCCGAGGCGGTACCGACCATGCCAGCGAACGCGACGAGAGTAAGAAAGGCGGTAAGAATGCGGCGGTTCATAATAACTTCTCCTTGGGCTTCGGCTTTAGTCGTCGCTGTTGGCGAGCGACTGCTCGTAAAGAACGTGACTCAATAGTCAGTTCTTGTGAACGGCGGGAAAGCCCTTGACGGCCCGGATGCCTGCACATCGATCTGAGATTTCGCAGACAACAGAGTGTTGATTAGATCGCCGACCGGCCTTGGAGCCAGCTTCTCAGAGCGATCTCACCCGTCTCCCAAGTTCTATTTATCGCGCCCTGTAATAGACGAGGCGTTCTCAGATGTCAAGAATTGCCTGTTTGCGGGACTTTACGCCCAGCCAGGCTCAGTTGAAGACGTATAGCAACAGAAAAGCGGTCAGGGCGAAAACGCCCGCCGCCGCGATAATCGGACGGTCTTCAGCGACGATCGCTGCCGTCGAGCGGTCATCCGAACGGTCGTAGATCAGATAGAGGTAGCGGAAGATCCCGTAGACCACCGGCGGGATCGTGAGCATCATCTGATTGCCGACAAGCGGCGAATCGACCGCGTAGATCGCGTAGCTCACGACTGTGCCTGTGGTGACCATAGCGACCATCTGGTCGAGGAACGGCAGGGAGTAGTGCTCGAGCACGGGTCGGCTGCTGGTTCCCTCGTGGAGTTCGGAAACCGCTTCTTGACGACGCTTGGTGAATCCAAGAAAAAGGGCGAGCATGCCCGTACAGAGGATCAGCCATTCCGAAGCATCGGTATCGACCGCTTCCGCACCGGCGATCACCCGCAGGATGAACAGTGAAGCGAGGGTCATCACGTCGATGATCACGATCTGCTTGAGGCCGAAGCTGTAAGCGACCTGGATCACCCCGTAGCCGCTCACCATCAATCCGACCTTCCAGTTGACGATCAGGAAAGCCACTGCGATCGCACCGAGCGCCAGACCGGCGGCAATGACCCAGGCAGTCTGGATCGAGAGCTGTCCGGCCGCGATCGGGCGAAAACGCTTCTTTGGGTGCTGCCGGTCGAGCTCGACATCATTGAGGTCGTTGATGAAATAACCAGCGCTGGAAATCGCACAGAACGCAGCGAAGGTGATCAGCGCCTGGCCGATCGCCCACGGATCGTCAACCTGGCCGGAAAACAGCAGCCCGGCGAATACGAGCACATTCTTGACCCACTCATGGGGCCGTGCTGTCTTCAGCGCGGCCCTGAGGGGCCCACGTTCGGGCGGCAGGGTTTCGGAGGTGGTTGCTTCC
>CALEMO010000069.1 GCA_937910825.1 uncultured Solirubrobacterales bacterium
GTGGCGCCGCGACCCTGATTGGCGACCCGCCGAACATCATGATCAGCAACGCCGCGGATCTCAATTTCAACGATTTTCTCGTGAACAACGCGCCGGGGGTGGTGGCGATCCTCGCGGTCGTCACCCTCGGGCTCTACTTCTTCTACCGAAAACAGATCCGGGTCAGCGACGAGAACAAGGCCTTCATCATGGAGCTCGACGCCGCGGCGTCGATCACTGATCGCTCGGAACTCAAGCGCACGATGCCGGTGCTGGCGGGCACGATCCTGGTCTTCTTTTTCCACCAGTTCCTGCACATCGAACCGACCACGGTCGCGCTGACCGGAGCGGCAGTTGCCCTGATGGTCACTTCGATGCCGATCGAGAAGGCTTTCGCGAACATCGAATGGACCACGATCTTTTTCTTCATCGGCCTTTTCGTGATGGTGGGAGCGCTCGAAGCAACCGGAGCAATCAGCGAGCTGGCGGCCCTGATTCAGGATGTGACCGCGGGCAACCGCAATGCGGAGCTGGTCTCGATCATCTGGACGGCATCGATCGTCGGCGGCATTGTCGACAACATCCCTCTGACAGCGACCATGATTCCGGTGGTCGACGAAATAAAGGGCGGCGCCGACGACAATGCGTACTGGTGGGCTCTGTCGCTGGGCGCCTGCTTCGGCGGTAACCTGACCGTCGTCTCTGCAGCCGCCAATGTGGCCGCCGCCGGCCTCGCCGAGCGCTCGAAAACGCCGATCAGCTTTTTCGCCTTCATGAAGATCGGTGTGCCAGTCACCCTGTTCACCACGGTGCTGGCAACTTTCTACATCCTGGCCCGGTACGGATGAAGGCAGCCACGAAACAAGCTAAGTTCCCGGAGGTGAGGCTTTGGCCGACCACATAGTCAGATCGATCATCCGCGAGGTGAAGCCTCTGGTCACTTCGGACCCCATCGGATACGCAGCCCGCCGGGTGATCCAGGCCGGGCTGCCCGCGCTGCCCGTAGTCGACGAGAAAGGCAAGTACGCGGGACTTTTCGGCGAACGTGAGTTCATGACCGCTGTTTTCCCGGGTTATGTCGGAATGCTGGTCTCGGCCCGCATGGTGCGCCGCTCCCTCGACGAGACGATCGAGCGTCGCATCGCCAGCCAGGAAGAGCCGGTAGAGCCGTATCTGACCACGGATCCGGTTCTGGTCGAGGATGACTACGCCGATACGCTGCTCGCCGAAACCTTCCTTCACCACCGGGTCATGGTGGTGCCGATCGCGACCGAAGGCCGGGTGCATGCGGTGGTCACCCGGAGCGAGTTCTTCCAGGCCCTCTATGACCGCATAGCGGACATAGCCGAGGACTTCGGCGACTAGTCCCGAGCGATCGTCACGGGGGCGGGCAGGTGCGCCCGGAGGGCTCCCCATGGGGCTGCCCATTGCTTGGGCAACATTTCAGAGGTTCTGTCCCGGAGGCCGTACCTGCCCGGCCCCGTCGCTCGCTCAGGCTAGCTTGACTTCAGCCAGGAGTTTTCGACGAGCAGTTCGGCCACCTGGACTGCGTTGGTTGCCGCTCCCTTTCGCAGGTTGTCTCCGACCAGCCACATGTTGAGGCAACGTTCGTGGCTCGGGTCGCGGCGGATCCTGCCGACCAGCACTTCGTCGCGCCCAGCGCCCTGAAGGGCGGTCGGGTAACGCCCGGCTGCGGGTTCGTCGATCACGAGCACGCCTTGCGCACCGGCGATCAGTTCGCGGCAGGCTTCGGGGCTCAGGTCTTCTCTCGTCTGGATGTTCAGCGATTCGGAGTGTCCGCTGATTACCGGCACCCTGGCGCAGGTCGCCGAGATGCCGACTTCCCCGTCCAGGCTGAGGATCTTGCGGGTTTCAGCCATGACCTTGCGTTCTTCACTTGTATAGTCGTCGCCGTCTTTGAAGGTTTCAACCTGGGGAAGAACGTTGAAGGCGATCTGGTGGGGATAAACGGATGGTGCCGAAACCCTTTCTCCGTTCAGCACGCTGGTGGCCTGTTGCCTGAGTTCTTCGATCGCCTTGTGGCCGGTTCCTGATACGGCCTGGTAAGAGGACAGGATCAGCCGCTCGAGGCCGGCTTCCCGGTGGATCGGAGCGAGCGCCATCATCATCACCATGGTGGTGCAGTTCGGGTTGGCAATGATTCCCTTGTGGTTCCGGGCTGCTTCGTCGTTGACGCCGGCTACTACCAGCGGTACGTCTTCGTGCATGCGCCAGAAGCTCGTATTGTCGACCACTACTGCTCCGGCGTCCACGAATCGCGGCGCCCACTCTTCGCTCACCGAGCCACCGGCCGAAGAAATCAGTATGTCGATTCCCTGAATCGTTTCGTCATCGGGAACCCGGCAGTCGATGATCGAGTCCCCGAATTCGATCGACTTGCCGGCCGACCTTGCGGAAGCGAAAGCCACGACTTCCGAGGCCGGAAAGTCGCGTTCGGCCAGCACCCTGAGGATGGTCGAACCAACCGCCCCGGTAGCCCCGAGGACACCGACCCTGAACTTGCCCTCAGCCATCAGCCCGAAACCGTGGGCCGGTGCTCACCGGTCGGATCCTCCGGCACGATCGCGTTCTCGCCGAGCTCGAATGCCGCATGTATCGAGCGCACGGCGCGCGGCACATCGTCAGCCGGGATCACGCAGGAAATCTTGATCGGCGAAGTGGAAATCATCTCGATGTTGATTTTCCCTTCGCCGAGCACCTCGAAGACCTTGGCTGCGACACCGGGGTGGCTGCGCATGCCGGCTCCGACGATCGAGACCTTGCCGATTCTTTCGTCGGTGCGAACCGCGTTGCTGATGTCGCCAAGACTGTCGATGACCTCGGTCGCGGTAGGCAGATCGCCACGCTCAACCGTGAAGGAGAGGTCAGCGAGCGCGTCATCGGCAACCGGCTCGTTCTGGATGATCACATCGACGTTCACGTTGGCTTCGGCCAGCGCTCCGAAGATGAGCCCGGCGATGCCCGGCTCGTCGCGCACGCCGACCACGGTCACACGGGACTCGTCGTCGGAGTGGGTCACGGCTGTAACAATCGGTCGTTCCATGGTCTCACTTTCGGGAAGTACGAGGGTACCGGGCAGGTCTTCGAAACTGCTTCGGCAATGAATCGGCACAGCATGGTTTCGCGCGTATTCAACCGCACGCAGCTGAAGCACTTTGGCTCCGGATGCGGACATTTCGAGCATTTCTTCGTAGGAGACGACCGGCAGCTTGCGCGCGTCCGGCACGATGCGCGGATCAGCGCTGAAAACACCGGTCACGTCGGTGTAGATCTCACAGACGGAGGCCCCGAGAGCAGCGGCCAATGCGACCGCAGTTGTATCGGAGCCGCCTCGTCCGAGTGTCGTCACATCACGGCTGTCGGTGGATACGCCCTGGAAACCGGCGACAAGCACGATTTGCTCGAGGCTCAGGGTCTCCTTGATCCGGTCTGCCCGAACGTCCACGATCCGTGCCTTGGTATGCGACGAATCGGTGACGATGCCCGCCTGTGACCCGGTCAGCGAGACCGCCTTGTGGCCCATGTCATTGATCGCCATCGATGCCAGGGCGCAGGAAATGCGTTCACCGGTCGAGAGCAGCATGTCCATCTCGCGAGCGTCAGGTTTGTCGGAGATCTCATAGGCCGTGGCGACAAGTTCGTCGGTTGACTTTCCGCGGGCCGAGAGCACGGCGACCACCCGGCATCCCGCTTCTCGCGCAGTGACGATCCGGCGGGCAGCCCGCTTGATCTGCTGGGGTCCGGCGACCGAGGTGCCGCCGAACTTCATCACGACGATGTCGTCTCTTTGCGGCATCCCATGAGGATAGGGATAAGGCGATCCAGATGCCTGTCAACGGCGGGGTGTGAGCAAGGCCACATCGCGTCGCCGCCGGCCCCCTTATAACCTCACTTGACGGGTGCTCTGAAGTACTTCGCCGATGCCCTGCAGCCGACTTTGACCGAAAAAACCGACTTCCAGACAGATACCACCGCGACCAGGATCGCCTCCGGTCTTTACCGGGTCGAGCTGACCGACCGCTGGTGGGTGGGTCGTGGGCCGAACGGTGGTTATACCGCCGCCCTGATGCTTCAGGCGATGAGCGAAGCCGTGTCCGAATTCGCGTCGGGCGAGGATCGCCAACCCGCCCGATCGCTCTCGGTCCACTTCCTCGGCCCACCGCAGGTCGGCAAGGCCGAAATCGAGACTACGGTTGAGCACAAAGGCCGGTCCACTTCGTTCATCTCGGCCCGTCTGATCCAGGACGGCCAGGTGAAGGCGAAAGGCATGTCTGTCTTCTCGGCCGAGCGTCAAGGACCATCCTTCGACCAGACCTCGATGCCTGACGTACCTTCACCCGAGGACGGACAGGAACTCGATACCAACCAGGCGCCGGTGCCCGTTTTCTCCCAGTACCGGGCCGTGCCGGTTATCGGCGGTGTTCCATTTTCTAACGGCCCCAGGGCCGAGACAGGCGGCTGGATGAAGCTTCGCGACGAGCAGCCGATGTCGGCGGTACTGGCGGCGGCCATGCTGGACGTCTGGTTCCCCGCTCCGTTCGTGACCCTGAGCGAGCGGGCGCAAGCGCCGACCCTCGAGTACACCGTGCACTTTCCGCGGGACCTGCCGGTTGCGGGGGAATTGGATCCCGACTGGACGCTGGTCCGGCTGGTCACCGACGAAGCGACGGATGGTCACTTCAGCGAAGACGGCGAACTGTGGAGCCGCAACGGCACCCTGCTCGCCCGGTGCCGTCAGATCGCGCTGCTCAGATACCCGAAGGAACAGCTCAGCTAAGTACCTGGCGGCCGGCCATCGCCTTGCCGAGAGTGACTTCGTCCGCGTGTTCGAGATCGGCTCCGACCGGCAGACCGCTGGCGAGCCGGGTGACGATGGTCTGGCTGCGGATCAGGTCGGCAATATGCATTGCTGTCGCTTCGCCGGTGGTGGTCGGGTTGGTGGCAAGAATCACTTCGGAGATGCCACCGGCGGCGACCCTGTGGCGCAACTCGGCGATCCTCAGGTCGCCTTCGTCGATGCCGTCGATCGGTGAGAGAGCGCCGCCAAGCACGTGGTAGCGGCCCCGGTATTCGTGGGTCCTCTCGATCGGGATCACGTCAGCCGGCTCCTCGACCACACAGATCAGGGTCTCGTCCCGGGAATGGTCTTCGCAAATACGGCAAAGCGGACCTTCCGAGAGGTTGAAGCAGATCTCGCAGAGTCCGACCTTTTGCTTGACCTCGACTATCGCCTCCGCGAGGCTGCGCGCGTCGGCTTCATCCGATCGCAGGATGTGAAACGCCAGCCGCTGGGCGGTGCGGCGCCCGATCCCGGGAAGCTGGGAAAGCTCCGCGGTCAGGCGACTGAGAGGTGCCGGGCCCTCGCTCATCCACCGGGCAGGCCGGGCCCACCCATTCCGGGCATTCCCGGCATGTCCGGCATTTTCGAAGATGCCAGTTCCTGAGCCGAGCGGATCGCTTCATTGACCGCGGCCTGGACCATGTCAGCGAGTATTTCCACGTCCTCGGGATCAACCGCGTCGGGGTCGATCTCCACAGCCTTTACGACCAGGTCACCGGAGATCGTGACTTTGACCATTCCACCGCCCGCGCTGGCTTCGACCTGCTCGTCCTTCAGGGCCTCCTGGACCTGAAGCATGTCGGTCTGCATCTGCTGGGCCTGTTTGAGCAGGGCGTTCATGTCCATGCCACCCATGCCTCCGCCCATGCCGCCCATTCCTTTTTTCGCCATCAGATGACCTCCTCTGCGTTGAATTCCGATATGACCCGCTCCACGAACTCGTCTTCGCTGAGTGACTCGGATGTTTTGGCCAAACTCACCTCGGCATCCGCCTCAATTGAGACGTAGGCCGGCATCAGGCGCTCGCCGGTCACAGTCAACAGGGCCTCGACAAGCAGTGCCACCCGGTCGGGTTTCTCTGCGTTTCGCCGGTTGAAGGAAGACCCCGGCGGGAAGCCGACTTCGATCCGGCCGGGTTCGACCGAAGTCGGCCGGGTTCCTTCGAAATACGAGGCGGTCGGCCCTGATCCGGCAGCCCGGATCGCGTCGACGACGGCCGGCCAGACGGTGACCAGCCGTTCAAGGTCGAGCAGCACCGCAGGCTCCGGCGCAGTCTCAGGAGCCGACTCGGGTACGGGCTCTGGCGCGGGCACCGCCTCAGTTGCGGGCTCCGGTGCCGCCTCGGCAATGGCCGCAGGCACGGGCACGGGCACGGGCACAATTCTCGCTTCAGGTTCGGTTCTCGCTTCAGGCTCGGTCGTCGCTTCGGGCTTTGGTGGCAGGGGCGGGGATGTCACCGGTACGGGTCCGCCGCGCTCGAGGCGCTCAATCCGCCTCAGCAGGCCTTCCGTTCCAGGATCGAGGTCGGGACGGGCCGCTTTCAGCAAGGCGACCTCGACTGCGAGACGCGCTTCGTCTCCGTCGCGGATCGTTGCCAGAGCATTCGCCAGCTCATCGATCGTGCGGATCAGGTTGGCCGGCCCGATCGCTGCTGCCTGGGCGTTGAGGCGTCCGCCATCGCTTGCGGTGACCGCAAAGGCCTCGGGGATCTCTCCGGTGGTCTGGGTGACCAGCAGTACTCGCAGATGTCCCAGCAGGTCACGGGCGAACCTTGCCGGATCACGACCGCTGCGGGCCATCGTTTCGACCTGGCCGAGCACAGCCTTCGGGTCCCCGGCGACGATCGCATCGACCGTGCCGAAGAGCAGGTCCGCATCGGCGGCACCGAGCAACTCGAGCACGTCATCGAGCTCAATCTTCTTGCCACTGAATGCGACCAACTGATCAAGCGTGCCCAGCGCGTCGCGGAAGCTCCCGGATGCGGACCGGCTGATCATCGAAACCGCCGGCTGGTCGAGCTCGATCGATTCGGCGTCCGCGACCCGGTTGACGACTTCGGAAAGCATTTCGATCGAAGGACGCTGGAAATCGAAGCGCTGGCAGCGGTCGGCGATAGTCGGCATCACCTTGTGGGCCTCGGTGGTCGCGAGGATGAAGACCGTGTTCGGCGGCGGCTCTTCGAGGGTCTTCAGGAAGGCGTTCCAGGCTTCCTTGGTGAGCATGTGGGCCTCATCGAGGATGTAGACCTTCCAGCTGCCTGCGGTCGGTGCGAAAGCGACCCTGTCGCGCAGGCCACGGATGTCGTCGACCGATCGGTTGGAGGCAGCATCCATTTCAATCACGTCGACCGATGTGCCGGCGGCGATGGTCCGACAGGATTCGCAGACTCCGCAGGGAGTCACGGTGGGCCCGCCGTTCTCACAATTCAGTGAAGCAGCCAGGATCTTGGCGAGCGAGGTCTTGCCGGTGCCCCGGGAGCCGACGAAGAGGTACGCGTGGTGGATCTGGTCCCGTTCGATCGCGTTCGAGAGCGTTCTGACGACATGGCGCTGGCCGACCACCTGATCAAAAGATCCGGGGCGGTGACGCCGGTATAGAGAGGTCGCTTCGCTCATCGGGGCAGACGTTCAGTCTAGCCGTACCGACCGACGACCCCCGTTCACGAAACAATGAGCGGAATGCAGGAATCGAGTCGACTTCGCACTTGGGCCACGCCGCTGGCTTTCATCGCCGGAATCTCGGCGATCCTGCTCGCGATTTTCCCTACCGGATTCCCCAATTACGACACGATCTACTACCTGCTCTGGGGCCGCGAGATCTTCGAAGGCATGAGCCCGGACTACGGGGCACCCCTGGCCCCGACCCCCCATCCGCTCTATGACTTGCTCGGGGCGATCCTGGCCCCGCTGGGTGACGGTGCGATCACGGTGGCGGTCGTACTCGCTTACGTCAGCCTCGGTCTGCTTGCCTGGCTCGTTTACAGGCTCGGCAGCGCCTGGTTTGACCGCCCGATCGGATGGGTAGCCGCCTTCCTTACGATGACCAGCGCTCCCGTTCTGAGCAACGGCCTGCGTGCCTACATTGACATCCCCTACATGGTGCTCTGCCTGGCGGCTCTGCTGATCGAGACCAGAAGGTCCCGCGCGGGCTGGCCGGTGCTGATGCTGCTTGGCCTGGCCGGACTGCTGCGGCCGGAAGCCTGGCTTTTCGCCGGCTTCTATTTCCTCTACCTGGCCCTTGAGCCCACACCGCCGAAGGATGGAAGCCGGATACCCGGTCTGAAGCTGCGTGGCGACGGAATCGACCGCAACCTCGTGCTGATGGCCATCCTGGCTGTTGCCGGACCGGTGATCTGGGTGATGTTCGACCTGATCACGACCGGCAACGCCCTCTACTCGTTCACCGGAACCCGCGAGACCGTCGACACTCTCGAGCGCGACACCGGACCGGTCGACGTGATCCTGTTCGGCCCACGTCGCCTCGGTGAGGTCCTCCAGTGGCCGGGCATGGTTGGAGCCTTCGCGGGAATCGTGCTCTGCCTCGGCACGATGCGCAAGCGGGTCACCCTAGGTGTCACCGCCGCTGTGCTGGCCTTGATCGCTTTCGCCCTGATGGGCGCCTCCGGCCTCGCGATCATCCCGCGTTACACGATGCTCGCCGCGTCGATCCTCGCCATCTTCGCTGCGGCCTCAGTGCTCGGCTGGCGCTTGCTGCCCGAAAGACACCGCTGGCGACGGCCGTGGCAGGTGCTGGCGGTGCTGGTCGTCCTGCTCTATCTGGTCTGGCTGCCAAACCAATACGACCTGCTGAGCAAGGTCGAGCGCGACCTCAGCAACCAGAGCCTGGTCGAGCGCGACCTCGAAGCTCTGGTCGACGACGGCGCCTTCAGGGCACCGAGTGACCTGGACCCCGAAGGCACAAGCGTCAAAGACTGCCTGCCGATTTCAGTGCCGAACCACCGGGCCGTACCGCGCCTGGCCTTCTGGCTCGACATCCGTCCCTCTGATGTGGTCAGCGTCGCCGCCGCTGACGAGCAGCCGCAGTCCGGGTTCTTCCTCGCTCCGGCGCGCGATTTCACCGTGGAAAACTTCATTCTCGACCCGGGCGAACCGGGCCGGGCGGCAACCGAGCTACCCCCAGGCTTCAGTCTGGTCGCAGAAAACCGCTCCTGGAAGCTCTATACGAGCTGTCTGGCCGGCTGAGTCCCGCTCGGTAACGCCCGATGCGTCCCGGCCTGCGACCTGGAGGCCGAAACCGGGGCGGCATCGGCAGGTTCAGGCCAGCTCGCCGCTGATCACGTATCGAAGGACGGCCGCCACCTGCTGCGGCGTACGCGCCGTGGCCCTGGCTGCGCCATCGACTTCCTTCAGGGCATGGTCGAACTCGGAGTCGTGCTGGGTGATCACCGGCTTGCCCATCGCTGAGGCGTAGCCGGCGTCGAATGCCGCGTTCCACTGGCGGTACTTGTCACCGAAACGCACGACGACGACATCCGCATCGGCGATCAGGGTCTGGGTCCGGATCGAGTTAACCCCGGCGCCCTTGTGGTCCGCCCAGAACTTTTCCTCCTCCTCGCCCAAGGTGCCGGTGCCCGCGGCGTCGGAGGCCGGGTGGTCGGTGACTGGAGCAGTGAATCGGACCGGCAAACCCTCGCAGGCTGCCTCCACCTCCCCCCGCCAATCGGAGTGGATCTCGCCGGCCATGTAGACGTTCCATTCGCGTGTCATTGAACAAATATATGGACCGTGCATCCGTCTTCGAAACGAGGCCACCGGGCGTATCCATCAAGTTCGGCTCAAGTAAGGCTGACCCGCGGCACCCGTAGTTTCCGCTTAAGGCTGCTTCCTTCCGGATCTGACCTGATTCACGGGCTTGCGTCGCGCGGGACCTGACCGTCAACGCCTCCCTTGGTGTACTGACCCCAGTGGTCAGACCCTCAGAACGGAATTCGGCCTTGCTAAAGCGGATTGCAAGTGACAAGGCACCGCTACCTCCCCGCCTAGCACGGTCCGATCCGAACTTTATAGACCTTTACCCTGAAGCGAGCGTGTCGTAGCGGTAGCCTCTGCGTTGACCTTGCATTCAAACCAGAAAGTATCCGGTCGCATCCACCCGATCGTGAGCGGCCTGTTGGTCAGTCTCGCCCTGGCGCTTTTCTGCCTTTCGGCCGGTGCCCTGCCGGCCGGGGCTGCGAAAATCGTTCGACCGCTGCTCTGGAAAACCACCACCCATACGTCGCCGGCCGGTCCCGCTAACGGCAAGATCACTGCCTTGACCCGATCAGGCATGACCAGCGGCTTCATGGTGCTTCAGCGAACTGAGGCCGAGGCTGGTCAATGGCTCCTTATCCGGATCGGCGAACGCCCCAATCACCGCAGTGCCTGGGTCCCCGCCGACAAGGTTCGCTCAATCCGGGCCAAGACCAGGATTGTTATCTCCATCGCCAATCGGAAGATGTTCCTGATTATCGGTGGAAAGAAGGCCTGGGCCGCCCCGGTGGTTGTCGGCAAGGCTTCAACCCCCACCCCGCGCGGCCTCTTCGCAGTTCATGATTTCTATCGGGTCAAAGATGAGATGCGCCCCTGGATTATTGAGACAACTGCGCATTCGGAGGCCCTTCGCACCTTCCTCGGCGGGCCGGCCAGAGTCGCTATTCATGGTCGTCGGGGTCAACTGCGCGTTCCCTGGGGCTCCGCCGCGTCAAACGGATGCATCAGGGCACCCGGATGGGCCCTGCATTCGATCAAGAAACGGGCCCCGGTCGGCACGCCGATACAAGTCCGCTGACTACTTGAAAAAACCGGCCATGACGTCGGCCAAATCCTGGGAAAAGGGATAGCTGATGTCCTGGCGGGCGGAGATAGCCAGGGGGTCCGCGGCGCCGATGTCGCGTAGAACGTGGATCATTTCCGGAATCACTTCGAACCTGGCGAGGCCCGGTTCAAAAGCCTCGGCCAGGGGCTTTACAATCGAGCACGGCGTGCTGATGTCTTTGGTGCCACAGGTCACGAGAACCTGGGTCGGTGGCGAAACCCTCGCGGCAAGTTCGAGCGGGTCGTACCTGTCCTCGCTCCCCCGAAGGATTCTGGTC
Source organism: uncultured Solirubrobacterales bacterium (assembly GCA_937910825.1). Classification (GTDB taxonomy): domain Bacteria; phylum Actinomycetota; class Thermoleophilia; order Solirubrobacterales; family 70-9; genus 67-14. Next base: position 10,932 of record CALEMO010000069.1, read on the forward strand.
TGGGGTTCGTAGGCGTAATGCTCAATTGCCGCCTGAAGTGCTTCCGCTGCTCCCCCCGGCTGGCTCAAAGGCCGAGTCGGTGAAGAAAATTGCTCACCTTTGCGCAACTCCCTGATTCCCCGGGAAAGCCACTCACCCAATGCAGCCGCTTCAGCGCCGCTGATCAGACCGCCCTTTGCGGCTGCGCTTATCTGCTCCGCGAGCTGGCTGCGAATCAGACTCAGAATCGGGACCGGAAGTGGTTCGATCAGAGCCAGGCGCTCCGGGGCCGGAGCAGGACCCGGGTCATCAGCTACGGCCAGAGCAATCATTCCGCCTTCGCTGTGTCCTGCAAGAGCAAGTCGCTGCGAATCCACGCCGGGCTGCTTGGCAAGAAAGGCAAGTGCGTCCTGCGCCTCGCGCAGGAGTGAATCTTCAAAGGAGAGTTTTCCCGCCTGGCTTTCCGTGTAGGGACCCCATTCGGTTTTGCCTGAACCAAGCTTGTCGTATCTCAACGACGCATAGCCCGCCTCTGCCAGTCGGTCGGCAATCCAGGGATACATATCCATTTTTACGTCAGGGAGATCGGAGACGTTACCGTCGCGGTCCACGGGCCCGCTGCCAGCGATAATTACCGCGGCAGGGGTTTCGGCGTTGGCATCCAGAGGCGCACGGAGACTGGCGTAAATAGTTACTCCGCGGCTCCTGAAAGTGACCTCC
>CALEMO010000070.1 GCA_937910825.1 uncultured Solirubrobacterales bacterium
AGGCTTCCTTTGAGCACGCCTTCGTCGCTGATTTGCCCGTCGGCGAAGAGCCTGGTCGCGAAGCGGTGACTCTTGCCGAGTCGGGCCAGCGCAGCGGAAGTAGTGAATATCTTCGTATTCGAGGCCAGCGAGCGCTCGCCATTTGCGTTCAGGCCGCAGATCGTCTTGCCGCTCGAGAGATTTCGCACCCTCAGCCCGGCCCTGCTATTGCCCGAACGGGCGCTCTGGCGCATCGCCGAACAAGCCTCGTTTGCGCTTGTGGAAGCCGTTTGCCCGGCCTTCGGGGTGACTGCGGGCAGGTCAGGGCCCGGCAGCGGTAAGGGGTTGCCAGCCGAGGCCATACCCGGGAAGAGCAGGCAGAGCAGAAGCGCGACTGGGAGGCTGGACCTTGGTCTCATCGGAGGTTGTAACAACTTTGACAGCCAATGTAGCGGCGATAGGCCTATAAGAAGTGACAACGACCGGCCGTCCCTGACATAATCGCTCGCCGATGGGCAAAGTCGTAAATATCGAGGACTCCTCGAAACGACGCAAATCCGGCGCGCGCAAGCGGCCGTCGAAGACCGCCTTGGTACTCGGCGGCGGCGGTTTCACGGGTGGCGTCTACGAGATCGGGGCACTGCGGGCACTTGACCTGCTTGCCGTCAACAGTTCGGTCAACGACTTCGACATGTACGTCGGGACCAGTGCCGGCTCCTTCATCGCAACCATGCTCGCTTCGGGGGTGACCCCGGAGGAGATGATGCGCGTTCTGACCGAAGAAGGGGACGCGCCGATAGAGCGCCTGAGCCAGGACGTGATGCTTTCTCCGAATTTCGGCGAATACGCGAGAAAGGCGATCGGGCTCCCTTTCCACATCGCCGGCATGGTCAGGAACCTTTTGCCACGCATCAGTGACGCGTCGCTGATCGATGTCGCCTATGGGCTTGCCGAGAATCTGCCCAAGGGCCTCTACAACAACTCCGGCATCGGTGACTACGTGCGTGAGGCCCTGGCGACCCAGGGCATGACCGATACCTTCGACGCGCTGCCGCGCGACTTGTACTTGACGGCGACTGATCTTGACAGCGGTGAGCGGGTGATCCTCGGGGAAAAAGACGGACCCTGGTCCGGGGTGCCGGTATCGAAGGCAGTCGAGTGTTCCACCGCGCTGCCGCTCGTTTACGAACCGGTCGAACTGAACGGCCGCACGCTGGTTGACGGTGGCATCTATTCGACCACCAACGTCGACGTGGCCGTTGAACGCGGCGCCAAGTTCATCGTCGTTGTGAATCCGCTTGTGCCGTTCATGAACGACCGTTTCAGTGGTCTCCAGACCGTCTCGGGTGGCAAGGTGCGCCGGATCGCTGACATGGGTGTGCCGGCGATCGCCAACCAGGCTTTCCGGCTCCTGCTGCACAACCGCCTCAACCTCGCGGTCGAGTCATGGAAAGAGCGCTTCCCTGGAGTCGACATCGTGCTGATCGAGCCCGAGCCGGACGATGAGCTGATGTTCGGCACCTCGATCATGGACTATTCACACCGCCTCGACATCGCCAAGCATGGCTTCGAGACGATCACCGCAAAGCTCGCCTCCGACTACACCAGCTTCACCGATGTAGCGGAGAAGCACGGCATCGAGATCTCCGCCACCAGGCTGCGCAAAGTGATGCGCGGGGTACGTGAGCAGGAGAGTTCCGACGCTTCGGTCTGGCGCCGCATATTCGACCAGACAACCGGCAGCCTGCTGCGCTCAACCGACGCCTCCTGAGCCTCTGCTCAGCCAGATCAAGACGCGTAAAGCTCTTCGATCTGGTCCGCGTACTTGGAAGCGATAACCGGCCGCTTCAGCTTCATCGTCGGCGTCAGCTCGCCACCCTCCTGGCTCAGATCAACCGGCAGGACATGGAAGCGCTTCACCTGCTCGACCCTCGCGAAGTGGGTATTGACCTCTTCGATGTGCTTCTCGAGCTCTGCCCTGACCACCTGACTGGAAGCCATCGAAGACGGCTCGTCAAGGGTGCCCTGCTCAGCGGCGAAGCGGGTCAGCGCCTCCTGTTCGAGAGTGATCAGGGCAACCAGATAGGGCCGCCGGTCACCGACTACGACACACTGGGATACGAGCGGGTGGCGCTTGACCAGCGCTTCGATGTTCACCGGCGTGATGTTCTTGCCACCAGAGGTGATGATTATTTCCTTCTTGCGGCCGGTGATGCTGATGTAACCCTCGTCGTCGATCGTCGCGATGTCTCCGGTATACAGCCAGCCGTCGATGATCGTCTCGCGGGTCGCTTGATCGTTGTCGTAGTAGCCCTGGAAAATGTTTGGTCCCCTGGCGAGCAGCTCGCCATCGTCGGAGATTTTGAGTTCCACCCCCGGCAGGGCCCGACCAACCGTGCCGATCTTGTAAGCGCCAGGCACGTTGACAGCGCCACCGGTTGATGTTTCGGTCATGCCCCATGCCTCGAAGATCGGCACGCCTGCAGCGTGGAA
>CALEMO010000071.1 GCA_937910825.1 uncultured Solirubrobacterales bacterium
AAAAACCGGCGAATCGGCCAGGTGAGACCACCGGGCGAGGGTCCGCGGGCAGGCCGGTTTTCCGGCTCAGGAGGCCGGGAATCCAACTCGCGGTAGCGATTCTCGTCGTCGTTCATCTTCGATTTCCACCCAGCGTCCGCAACACGCGGACGCCAAAGGGTATTACGCAAACCCCCAAGGGTGTCTAAAGGAGCGTTCCAGCGGGCGTGATTCTGCAGTGCGTTACGACTTGGTGAAGGTCAGTTCGCCCGCTTCGGCACCGACCAGCACACGATCTCCTTCGCTGAACTCGCCTTCGAGGATCTTCAGGGCAAGCGCGTCGATCAGGCGCTTCTGGATCACCCGCTTGAGCGGCCTCGCGCCATAGGTCGGGTCGTAACCGAGATTGCCGAGCAAGGTCCGGGCTTCGCCATCCATCTCGACCTCGATCTCGCGCTCGGCGATGCGTTCGACCAGCCCGTCGATCTGCAGGTCGACGATGCGGTCGATGTCGTCCTTCGAAAGCCGGTGAAAGATGACCGTATCGTCGATCCGGTTGAGGAATTCCGGCTTGAAAGTCGATGCGAGTACGTCTTCCACCCGCTCGCGGATCTTTTCGTCAACGGTCTCACCCGCGATCTCCTGGCTGCCGACGTTCGAAGTCATGATCAGGACCGTGTTGGTGAAGCTCACGGTGCGACCCTGGCCGTCGGTCAGGCGACCATCGTCCATCAGCTGGAGCAGCGTATTGAAAACATCCGGGTGGGCCTTTTCGATTTCGTCGAGCAGGACGACTGCGTAAGGACGCCGGCGCACCGCTTCGGTCAACTGGCCGCCTTCTTCGTATCCGACATATCCGGGAGGGGCACCCAGCAGCCGGGCGACGGTGTGCTTCTCCATGTATTCGGACATGTCGAGGCGGATGATCGCCTGCTCGGAATCGAACATGAACTCTGCCAGCGCTTTGGCGAGCTCGGTCTTGCCGACACCGGTCGGCCCCAGGAACAGGAAGGACCCGATCGGCTGGTTCGGGTCGGACAGCCCTGCCCTCGAGCGGCGCAGCGCGTTGGCGACCGCCGAAACGGCTTCATCCTGGCCGACCACACGGTTGTGGAGCCGGCCTTCCATCTGGATCAGCTTCTCCACTTCCCCTTCCATCAGCCTGCTCACCGGGATGCCGGTCCACTTGCCGACCACCTCGGCCACATCGGCCTCGGTCACCTCTTCGGTCAGCATGGTGCCGCCCTCGGCGTGCATCTCGCTCATCTTCAGCTCCGTATCCGCCACCGTCTTCTCGAGCTCGGGGATTTCGCTGTAGCGAAGCCTGGCGGCCCGCTCGAGGTCAGCGTCACGTTCTGCCCGCTCGGCCTCGCGGCCGGCTTCTTCGAGCTGAGCCTTGGCCTCCTTGATCGCTTCGATTAGGCCCTTTTCCGACTGCCAGCGGGCTTTCATCCCGCTCGACTTCTCGTTGAGCTCGGCCAGCTCCGCCTCCAAGGCTTCGCGGCGTCCTTTTGAGGCCTCGTCGGTCTCTGCCTTGAGGGCCTCGCGCTCAATTTCGAGCTGTTGGATCCGGCGTTCCACTTCGTCGATCTCGGTCGGCATCGAGTCGATTTCGATCTTCAGCTTCGAGGCGGATTCGTCGATAAGGTCGATCGCCTTGTCGGGCAGAAAACGATCGGCGATGTAACGCTCGGAAAGCGTGGCCGCAGCGATGATCGCCGAGTCCGCGATGCGCACACCGTGGTGAACTTCGTAGCGCTCCTTCAGGCCACGCAGGATCGCGATCGTATCGGGCACGTCGGGCTCGCCGACCAGCACCGGCTGGAAGCGCCGCTCAAGCGCCGCGTCCTTTTCGATGTGCTTGCGGTACTCGTCGAGCGTGGTCGCGCCGACA
>CALEMO010000072.1 GCA_937910825.1 uncultured Solirubrobacterales bacterium
TCACCGATCACGGAGAGGGCTTCGAGGGTGAACAGGTGAACGTCGGCGCAAGCTCGCCCCCCGACCCGTCACTGCCAGTGGAATCCGGCGAAGCAGCCTCCCAGCCTCAGGTCCCGGTCAAGCCGGCACAGCCAGCTCCCCCGGTTCCCCCGGCCACGCAGCCAGCCCCGGTAATACCTACACCTGCACCGGCAACACCGGCACCGGTGATTCCGGAGCCTCAGGCGCCCAGCCTGAACCAGGCGCCCAGCCTGAACCAGGCTCCGTAGCGGCCAGGCAAGTTCAACTTTCTCCTTTTTCCGGTTCGTCTTTCTCGACCATCTCGGATCTGAGCGCCCAGCCGACGGCTACGCCGACCATCATGCCCATATGAGTCTCTTCGGTCAGCAGGGCTCGAATCGCGGTCAGGCGCTGGTCCTCATCGGGCATGGTCGCCGCCTTGAGGGTCTCGGACTGATGTGACTCGCCGAACCATCCGCCAGCCCCGAGGGCTGAGACGAGCACCGCCTGCAGGTCGGGTGCGACCGTCGCAACTACCCGTTCGGCGTCTTCGAATGCTTCGGGTTCGGACAGCCTCTCGACCGCAAGCTTCAGTTCTTCTTCGCCGTAGGCCGGTTTCATTTCCTGACCAAGGTAGCCGCCAGCCCGGCCATCCCGCCGACCGCTCCGCCTGCCAGCGCGCTCCAGACGTTTGCCGTCTCAACCACGAGCGGCAGCAGCATGATCACGACCACACAGACCAGAACGCCGAGGGCATCGGGCTTTTCGTCTTCGAAGTCGGTGGCATTGCTGCGTTCGATCACATACCAGGCCGCTATCGCTCCGAGCGCAATACCGTTGCCGCCGCTGATCACCTCGAGCACGGCCCGCTGCTCTTCGACACCGTAGGCCGCGAAAACACCGAGCGAGCCGCAGGCCACGAGCATGATCAGGGTCGGGATCGACCCGAGCCGGCGCTCGATGCCCGGTACGAAGATGACTACCGCCAGAGAGACCACGAAGAGGTAGCCAACGCTGAGATAGGCGAATGGCGCCGTGAGGAAGCGCCACCACTCTGAATCGAAAGGCACGAGAAGTCCGCCGAAACCCCCGAGATCTCCCCCGCCGGCTATCCGGACCAGCAGAAGCACCGCCGGCACCAGGACCAGGATCGCCGTCGCAAGCGGCCTCGCCGGGCCGCTCTTCGGACCGCGTTCCCTGGATCGGCGCGCCTTGCGCTCACGCCGTTTCTCGCGGCGGTTCATTTTTGCCTCCAGCGAGCCGTCCCGCTGCTCCAATTTGGGTGCGCGTTTCCTGACGCGGGCGCCACAGTACGGGCACTCGGTCACGTACGGGCTGACCTCGGCGCCGCATGACTTGCAGACCACTCTGAGTTCTGTCTCGCTCATCAGTTGCTCTAACGAGGATATCCGTCCCCGCCCGGAGGCCCTGCGCGGTGGCATACTGGGCGAGTACATAACGTCTCCGAGGAGGACCCGGAAGTAAATGGAAGCCAAAAGCCCGACCGAACAGAAGTCCCTGCTGTCGATGCTGCCTCCAGGCAAGAAGGCCCGCCTTCATCGCCTGCTTTTCGAGTTCGGCCCC
>CALEMO010000073.1 GCA_937910825.1 uncultured Solirubrobacterales bacterium
TCTGTGAGGCTCACCGGACCGATCCGGAAGGTGACGTTCGGGGGTAGCTCAATCGGTAGAGCGACGAGCTGTTAACTCGTAGGTTGACGGTTCGAGTCCGTCCCCCCGAGTATCGAAAACTACGGCGCTGTCAGGGCTTCGATCAATTCGACTCCCTTGGCGGCGCCGTCGTGCGTTGCCTGCCAGGCAGCGATCGACCGGGCATTGTCGGCGTATTCAAGTTCACCGAGGATTTCCGCTATCGCCCAGCGCAGGCTGTGGCGGTTGACCAGGCTCCAGCGGACTGCCCGCCCGACTCCGGCCCAGGTAATGCGAACGGCGGTCTCGTTCATGTCCCCGGCCGCCGGGCAGACGAGCAGCGGGACGCCTTCGGCGAGGGACCGGGCGACGGTGCCGTGCCCGCCGTGGCAGACCACGAGTGATGCTTCGGGCATGATCTGGGAATAACTCAGCCAGTCGACCAGCACGGCGTTCTCCGGAACATGGATCGGCCGGTTCGGGCGGACCCGGTTCGTTGTAGCCACGACCCTCACAGCTTCGCCTTCGAGCGCCGCGAGGGCCGACCTGACGAGGTGGTTGTTCGGATCCTGAGAAGTGCTGGGGGCTACCAGCACCAGCGGGTCATCCCCCGGAGGAAACTCGATCTCCGCATGTGGCATCTCGAATGGCATCGGTCCTGTCACGTGTACGGATCCGGGCCATTTTCGCTCGTACTCGAGCTGGGGATAAGTAGTCACCATCGCCAGGTCCGGACTGATTCCTGCGTGGAAGCGTGAGGTCGGTGGCAGGCCGACGATCCGGCGCTGAGCATTCAGGTCGGCGCGGCCCCGTTCGAGTCCTCGCCTCAGAAGGGCATCGCTGCGGCGCCAGAACCAGCGCCCGGCAGCCGTCCGCGGCAGCATGGCCCCCACCGCGAAGAACGGCATGCCAGTTTCCTGTACCGGATAGATGTGCGGGATGATCGTCGCCCAGCCGCAGCCGTATTTCTCCGCGGCCAGGGCCGGCGCCACGGTCAGGATGTCGTTGACCACCACGTCGGGGCGGAACTGCTCAAGAAGTGGCATCAGGGCCAGGGCGGCGTCACCCCCACCGGGCGAGCCCGAGCTGGGTGGGGGGTACACCTGATACTGCTCTGCGCTGGCAAAGGTCAGTCCCGCCGCTTCGACCGGCTCCTGCCACTGGGGCCAGGTTTCCAGGACCACATCGTGACCGGCAGCGTTGAGTGCCCGTGACAGGGCGATAGCCGGGAAGACATGCCCGGGATCACCGAATGCAGCGACCAGGCAGCGCAGAGAATCTTCTTTTGCTTCCGAGATGGTGAGTTGCTCTACATGCCGCCGCTGTCCGGTCCCGAGACGGGGCGGTTCATGACGAGTTCGGGGATGGCGCAGTTGGGCGAGATGCTGAGCAGGAAGCTGACCGCTTCGGCGAGGTCTGTCGGCTGGATCATTTCCTCGGCAGGGATCTGTTCCTGGGCGAACTCGGTCATGTCGGTGGCGACGAAGCCCGGGCAGATAGCGGTTGCGTTGATCCCGGAACCACCGAGTTCCTTCTGGGTGGAGGCGGAGAAAGAGATGACCGCTGCTTTGGTCGCCGCGTAGATCGAGAGCCAACCCGGGTAGAGCTTGCCCGCTACCGATGCGAGGTTCACCACGAGAGCCTTGCCGTGCTCGTCGCCGGCGGCTTGGAGCATGTCGACCGATTCCCTTGTCGCCACCACCAGCGCCCGCAGGTTGACCGCGACCTGGAGGTCGAAGTGCTTGGTCTGGATGTCGCCTACGGCCTGGCCGATCCCGACGCCCGCGTTGTTGACCAGGCAGTCGAGCCTTCCCCATTGCCTCTTGTGCTCGGCCACGAGGTCGACTACCGCCTGCTCGCTGGTCAAGTCAGCCACTACGGCTTCGACCTTAAGGTCTTCATCAGCCAGGGTTTCGGCCGCTGCGAGCAGCTTCGCCTCCTGTCGGCCGGAAATCGTTACGGCGTAGCCACTTTCGCCCAGTCGTCTTGCGATCGCGAGTCCGATGCCGCCCGATCCGCCAGTTACCAGTGCCGCTCTTTTCG
>CALEMO010000074.1 GCA_937910825.1 uncultured Solirubrobacterales bacterium
GGCAGCGCTTCGAAGAAATCTTCGCTGAGGCCCAGTCCGTCGAAATGAATGACTGCTTTCGCCTGGGCGCGGATTCGATTGACGCAGCCCGCGCTGTCCTCGCGGGCGCGGGCCTCGATGCCCCCGGAACCTGGCGGCCTTGCGATACCGCTTCGGGCTCGCTGAGGTTCTGGCGCTCCCGCGGAGCGCAGGCAGAGGCCCAGGCGGTGGCTCGTGAGGTAGAGCATGCGATCGGCGAAGGGGCCGAAGCCGACTCGATAGCGATCGCCGGGCCCGACCCGAATATCGACGGAGGGGTGGTCGCGGCGGCGTTGGCCGAACGTGGCCTGCCGGCGACGGTCGGCGGAGGCGCCGCTCTGTTTCGACAGCCAGAGGTCCGGGATACGATCGCCTGGCTGCGGGCGCTTGCCGACCCGAACGACGCCCCGGCTGTCACCCGGGCGCTGACCAGGCCGCCGGTGGAACTTCGCTCGGTGGATCTCGCCAAGCTGACCGTGATCGCCCGCCGCCGCAAGCTCGACATGGTCTCCGCCTGCGACGCGGCACTCGAGAGTCCCCAGATTTCCCCGGAGGCCCGCCAGCGCATCGAATCTTTCCTCTCGCTATACAAGGCTGCCGCCGGTGCGCTCGACGGCCACCGGCCAGATGTATTCGTCAGACGCCTGATCGAGCGGATCGGCTTCCGTCGCCAGCGCCTGTTCGCGGCCAGGCCGGAGACCGCGGAGCGCCTGCTGGGACTTTCCCGGCTGGCCGAAGTTGCAACCGCCTTCTGCCGTCGCAATCCGAACGGATCGACCAGGGAGTTCATCGCATTCCTCTCTGCTCTGGCGGACACCGGGTTGGCTGCAGCTGAGACCGGGCGCTCGGCAAGCGGAGCGGTGGGCATCGTTTCGCCGGACCGTTTGAAAGGAAGACAGTGGTCGAGGGTCTTCCTGCTCGCCCTGGAAAAATCGGCAGAGGGCCAGCGGCGTCAGATCGCCACGGCGGTCACTTCGGCCGCCGGCGAGGTAGTCATCTCCCGGGTTGACGGAGACGCCGGCGGGCCGGTATCCGAGAACGGGCCCTACGAGCAGATCAGGTCAATGATCGGCGGCCTTGAGGAGGTCCACGAAGAAGAACTCTTTGGACCCGCCGAAGACCTGCAGGCGACCTATCGCATGATGCGTGATGAAGTGATCGAGGCCTCCTGGAGCGCCGGACGCGAGTTGAGCGAGCCGCGCCTCGATACTGCGATCGACGTAAACCGGGCGGTCGCCCGATACCTCGAGTTGCTGAAGCTGGCGGCCCTTGCCCAGCGACCGGGCGGCGAAGTCGACGCCGAAGCGATCGAAGCGGTGAACGGCCTGCTGGCCCAGATCGCGACCCCGGAGCAGCTGACCGAGCTGAAGACCTCGACCCTGGACCCTTACCTGCTTTCGAACGAGCACGAACGCGGGTTGCGGCAGAACCTGATCGATTCGAAGGCTGAACCGTCACTGGCGGCTTTCCTGCCGAAGCGCGGAGGCGACCTGCGCCTGTCGGCATCTGACGTCGACCTCTATTTGACCTGCCCGCTGAAGTACAAGTTCGGCCGCGTCTTTGGCATCCCGCAGGCCCCGACCATCAACCAGCGCTTCGGCATCCTGATCCACAACGTGCTGCAGCGCTTTCATGATCCGAAGCTGGCCGATACCGACGAGCAGGGTTTGCCGCTGCTGATGTCGCTGCTCGAGAGCGGCTGGCGGCGTTCCGGGTTCGGCGATAGCAACGACGAGCTCCAGTTCAAGGACCGCGCTTATACGGCGATGAAGAACTACTGGGAGACCGAGAGCCAGTCGGACTCGCAGCCGGTCTGGCTGGAGCGGCAGTTCGAGTTCAAGATCGGCCCCCACTACATGAGGGGCCGGGTCGACCGGGTGGACCGCAATGGCGACGGCGGCTACGAAGTGATCGATTACAAAACCGGACAAAAGGTCAATGCCGAGCGCCACGGCGGCGACATCCAGCTCGCGATCTACCGGATCGGTGCTGCAGAAGCCTGGGACCTCGACGTCGGCACCGGCAGCTACTACTACGTGCTGGACGGGGAAAAAGTCGAAGTGGAAGCCGGCCAGGACGAGAAGGAGCGCATCGAAAGGACCGTGCTCACGGTCGGCGAAGGCATTCTCAGCCAGGACTTCGAACCGCGCCCGTCACCGGAAGTCTGCGGCTGGTGCGACTACCGCCTGGTCTGCCCCGCCGCAGAGGCCTGAGAACTGCAAAGAAACGTGCCATCACTAAATTCATTATAAGAGTTCTTATATAACGGTTATCCTTATTTCATGGATGAATTACCCCGCTTCACAATGATCGGTGACATCGTCGGTTCACGGAAAGTCGAATCAAGAGTCGATCTCCAGTCTTCGCTGCGATCCACCTTGCTGCGGCTGTGTTGCCTGCCTTCGTTCGAGATGAAGCTGACCCAGCCCCTCGAAACGACTGTCGGAGACGAATTTCAGGGCGTCTTTCGCGATCTGGCAAGTGCTGTCGGCGCAACCATCCTGATCAGGCTCGAACTGCTGAAAGAGACAGGCGTCGATTCGCGTTACGGGCTGGGCTTTGGGCCGGTTTCTGTTTTCGACGAGCAGTCTTCACCGGTATCTCAGGACGGCCCGGGCTGGTGGTCGGCGCGGCGAGCGATCGAAGAAGTTCAGGGGCATGCCGAAATGCCGCAGAGCTCATTCACCAGGACGAGGTTTCGAGTCGAGCCAGGGGTCACTGAAATCGGCGGGGGAGAAGAAGCGGCCATGAACTCTTTCTTGACTATGCGGGACGCGACGGTAGATGAGATGAAGCCGAGGGCCCGGCGAATTCTTCTGGGTTATCTCCAGGGTGAATCCCAGTCCAGAATCGCCGCTGACGAAGGCGTCTCTCAGTCAAACGTATCCCAGACCCTCGGCCGAAGCGGGGCCCATGCGATCAAGCTTGCCCAGGACAAACTCGATTGGCGTGACCGGTGACAGGGGTCGCGCTATTACTTCTCGGACCCGGTTTGCTCGACGCACTCCGGGCTCCGGCCCGACCCGGAATTGATCGGGGGGACTGAGCAGGGAAGTCGCCGCTCTGGTCCTTGCTTCTGTGTCGACGGTTCTGTTCGGCTGGCTACTCGGATTTGGCGGACTTGAGCTTGCGGTCATCGCCACGCTGGCGATACTTGTGGCCGGAGCCTGGCTCAGCCTCCTGCGTCACGGTTTGACCGCCGGCCCGGTCCAGCAGCTGGCGTTTCTAGGCGCAGTTGTCGAGACGGCCAGCGTGGTGAGCATTGCCGAGCCGTCAGGCGGAGAATTCGGGATTCGGCTGGAAACCGGGTCGCGAGCCTCATCCTTGCGGCGTCGCTCGCGCTGGCCGTCTTGGCTACTGGCTCAAATTCCACCCAGACGTCGAAAACCTGATTGGGCTACTGGTCGTCGCGGTTCTTGAGGAAGCGCTGGAACTCCATTGCGATCGCGTCGCCACTGGGCACGTTCTCGTCGGAGGGTCGGCGCTGGCGCTGCTCGTTCTCGATCCGGTGAACCAGTTCCTCGACTTCGGGGTCGGCTGATACCGCCCGGCCGATCTGCTCCTCGTAACTGACTGTTTCGTCTTCGAGGCCGGAAATGTCGGCAGCTACGCCGGTGAGCTTTTCCAGCTTCTCGCTCAGGGCGAGCGCGGCCTTGGGGTTCGGCACGGCCGCGACGTAATGCGGCACGGCGGCCCAGAGTGAGGCCGAGGCAAGGTCGGCAGCGCGGCAGCGGTCGTGGATCACGCCGACGATCCCAGTGGGCCCTTCGTAGTCGGAGCGTTCGAGCTCGAGCTTGCGGATCAGGGCTTCGTCGGTAGCGACTCCGGTAATCGGTACCGGCAGCGTATGGGCGACCTCGGCGATCAGCGAGCCCAGCATGACAATCGAATTCACGTTGAGAAATTCGGCGACCTTGACGATCGTCTCCGAATAAGTGCGCCACTTGAGGTTGGGCTCGGTGCCGTCGAGCAGAACGAGGTCGCGCTCGGCACCCTGCGCCCTGGCGGCGATGAAGGTATTGCGCGGCCATTCGATCTTGCGATGGCGGCTGGACGAAAAAGTGATGGTCGGCCGGTTGGCCTGAAAATCGAAGTATTCCTCCGGATCGATCTCTGCCAGAACGTCTACTTCGAGTGAATCGGCGAGCGTCTCGAGCGCGGAGGAGGCGGCCGAGGCGGCGTCGTTCCAACCACGAAAGGCGCAGACCAGAACCGGGTCGCGAAGTTTTGGTGGGTTCGACTCCCAGCGCAGGTGGTCCATTGGTTCAGGGTAGTGGATGAAAGGTGTGAGCCCGGCAATAAGATGGCCGTAATGAGCGAGACGGGCGACACCCGAAACCCAGAAAACGGACCGCAGGTGATCGAGCTGAAGCCTGGCCAGGCCTTTCGTGGCCGCTATGTCTGCGCCCGCAAGGACCGCCTGACTGCGAGGAACGGCTCCGGCTACCTGAGCCTGGAGCTGCGCGACCGCTCGGGTTCGATCCCGGCGCGGGTCTTTCGTGAGGTCGATCAGATCAGCCTGCGTTTCGAGCGCGGCAACGTGATCGAGGTGCGCGGCAAGGTCGAAAGGTTTCGTGGAGTGCTCAGCGCCGAACTGGAAGACGCCGCCAAGGTCGACAGCAGCGAGAACGACGGCTCGGAGTTCCTGCCGACCGCCTACCGGGACCGGGACGAACTTGAAGGCTTCCTCGAGCACCTGACCCGTGAGGTCCACAATGCCGGCCTGCGCTCAGTGGTCGAGCGGCTGCTATTCGACGGGCCGGCCGCCGAAGAGTTCCGGCGGGCACCATGTACCCGGGCAGGGCACCACGCATATGTAGGCGGTCTGATCGAGCACACGGTCGCGGTTGCAACCCTGGTCACCGAGACCTGCGTGCTCCACCCCAAACTCAACTCGGACCTGCTGATGGCTGCCGCCCTGATCCACGACATCGGCAAGACCGAGGAGTTCACCTACGCCGCCGAGATCGGACTCAGCGAACGCGGCCGCACCCTGGGCCATCTCCACCTCGGTGCGGAGATGATCTCTGATGCCGCGGTCTCCCTGGAGCGCGGCGAGCGTGACGCTCTGGTTTCGACCGTGATGTGCCATCACGGCACCGACGCCCTCAGAATGCGCCACTTCCCATCTCCTGAAGCGATCGCGCTCTACCGCTTGAACGCGCTCGACGCCCAGGTTAAAAACGCGCTCGAACACGGTATCGGCTGAGCCCGGGCGCGTTTCTTTTCAGGCGCCGACCAGCTCAGTAGTCGATCCGTCGCCAGACTTGCTGACCCGGATCTGGGTCGGAATCCGGTTGCGCAGCTCTTCGACGTGGCTGACCAGGCCGACCGTGCGGCCGTTCTCCCGAAGTGAGTCGATCTCGTTCATCACCTGATCGAGTGTCTCGGGGTCGAGCGTACCGAAACCCTCATCGATGAATAGCGTTTCGATTTTTCGGCCGCCGGTTTCGCGCTGGACGACTTCGGCCAGGCCCAGGGCCAGCGCCAGAGAGGCATAGAAGCTCTCACCGCCGGAGAGGGTGACCGTATCCCTGGTCGCTGAGGTGTGGGAGTCATAGATCTGGATGCCCAGTCCTGAAGCGGCGCCGTGCCCGCTGAGTCCGTCGCTGTAGACCAGCTCGTACTGGCCGTTCGACATCGGCTCGAGGCGCCGGTTGGCTGCTTCGATCACCTGCTTGAGGCGCGCCGCGAGCACGTAGATCGAGAGTTCCATCTTGTGACGGTTACGGCCGTTTGCCAGGTCCGAGAGCTCACCCGCCCGGCGGGCTTCTTCGCTGAGCGGAGCAAGCTGCTCGATCAGCTTCGGAATCGCTGAGCACTGGTTCCGAAAATCTTCCAGCCGTTTGCTCGCGGTGGCATGCGTGCCGATCGCCTTGTTGTGCTCACTGCGCCGCAGGGCGAACGTCTGCTCAGCACCCTCAAGCGGAAACTCTGATTTCGGATCCACGTCTGACAGGTCTCCTTCGGTGAGCTGATGGCTCACTGTCGCCAGCCCTTCCTGATGCTCGCGGGACGCCGCCTTCAGCCCTTCGAGGGCTTCGTCGCTCAGCATCGCCTTGGCGGCTGCATCAAGAGAATCGAAGCCGTTGTTTTTGGCCTCTTTGTTCGCCTGCGCCTCGGACTCGGCATGGGCCTTGACTGCGGTTGCACGCTTGCCTTCGCAATTCAGGCCATCCGAGATCAGCTCTGCCGTATCTTCGACCAGTTCCAGGCGTTCGGCGATCGTTGCGGCGCCGGCTTTGAGCGCGGTCTCATTCTCAGACAGTGCCTTCAGACGTTTCTGCGCCGACCCCAGATCAGCCTTGAGCTTGACCCGCCGGCCCTCGAGGCTGGCCTGAAGGGCGTCGTGCTCGGCGCGAAGGGACTTCTCCTGCTTTTCCGCAGCCGGTACGGCGTCGCTTGCGTCTTTCTCGTCGATCTCGGTCGGCGCATGCTCGAGCGCGACCGCCGGGCTCGGATGCTCGAGCGACCCGCAAACCATGCAGGGCGCATCCGGCTCAAGCTTTGCCGCGAGTTCGGCGGCCATGCCTGCGGTCCTTGCTTTGCGAATCTCGATCAGGTTTCGCTTCGCGGTGACGCTGGCGGACTCTGCCTCAAGCAACTCGGCCTTCCTGGCGGCCAGCGCGGCTCCGGGTCCCGACCCGGTTCCGCTGAGTTCCTTGAGCCCCGCCTCGGACACTTCGACAGTGGAGGCGAGCGACTTCATCTCCGGCAGCTCTTTGTCCTCGAAGTTGGACAAAGTGGTCGCTTCGATGCGCAGCGACTTCATCTTTGACTCCAGGGCTTTCGGGTCGAGGTCGTCGATGGCCGGGTCTGCCCACAGCTTTTCGGTGATCAACTTCGACTCGGCCGCGGCTTGTTCCTTTCGCTCAAGGGCGGTTTGCGCGATCCGCGACAGGGGACTGACCGTGCGGGCTTTCTCCGCTGCGGCGATGCGCGCGAGCCGCACTTTCTGCTCGTCGGCTCCGGCCATGAGCTGCTCACGGGTGGTTTCTGCCTCAATCCGTCTGGTCACGAGCTCAGCCTTTGCCTTGAGTGCCCCGTGCTCGGCGTCGGCCGAAGCAAGGAGATCAGAGGAGGCTTTCTCGGCACTGGCCGCCTGGTCGCGCTCGCGCTCCAGGTGACTGGTGACGCTCTGCTGCCAGGCAGGGATCTTCTCGCCGTCGAGAGCCTCGGGACGCGAATCGAGAGGTTGCTCGTCTTCGTCGATAAGTCCTTCGATCACCGCGTCGGCGGCCACCAGGCAGTGCGTGATCTCTTCCAGCTTGTCGCTCCGGTCTTTCGCCGTTTCCTGTGATCGGCGCTTCAGCCAGTCTTCGACGTAGGCCAGGTCCTGGGTGGGGAAGAGTCTTTCGAGCAGGGCCCTCCTCTGGTCGACAGTTGCTTTGAGGAAGGTTGCGAACTCTCCCTGCGGCAGCATCACCACCTGGCTGAACTGGGCCGCGTCCATGCCGACCCGCCCTTCGAGGTCCGCGTTGGCCTCGCTCAGGGTGGTTGAAACCGTCTTCCACTCACCGCCGGTCAGCTCCTCGACGGCGACGGTATTGCCGTCCGGGGTGAGGCCCTCGCCGGATTTCTTCGGACGCATATGTTTCGGCACCCGGGCGATCCGCAGGCGGTTACCGCCGATCGTCACCTCGAGGACCACTTTCGGGGTCAGGCCGGTATCGCGGTAGTCGCTTGCCGGGTCCGGCTGCTTGCCTCCGGAACGCGGCAGCTTTCCGTATATGGCGAAGCAGATTGCGTCAAGCACCGTGGTCTTGCCGGAGCCGGTGGGCCCGGTCAGCAGGAACAATCCGGCCCGATCGAGGCTTTCGAAATCCAGCACCTCAGAGCCGGCGAACGGGCCGAAGCCGGTGATTTCGAGGTTGTGGATCTTCACCGGACCGGCGCCTCAGGACCGTACGTCCGAAGACGCACTGTTGGCCAGGGCCTGCTCCAGCATTTCCACTTCCGGGGTATCCGGCCCGACACCTCGTACATGCTCGATGAAGGCGGAAACCAGTTCGACCGGCTTCTGCGCGGCAAGCCGCTCGAGCTCCTCCGCTTCCTGCTCGATCTTGTCCCTGGCGGGACCGGAGAAGCGAAGCGAGAGCAGATGATGGAACCGCCGATCGAGGCGCTCCTTCGGCACATCGGGCCGCTTGGTATCGCTCAGCTCGATCTCCAGCCAGTCGTTTTCGTATTCGAAGTAGCGCTCGTCCTCGAGTAGCTCTTTGATTTCACCCTTCAGCCGAACGACCCGGAAACCCGATGGCACAGGGACTTCTTCGACTTCGATCGTTCCATCGGCCTGGAGCTCGACCACCGATACCGACTTGTCGGCCCCGACCTCGGAAAACGACAGGTAGAGCGGCGAGCCGGAATAGCGGATCCGCTCACTCACCCGCTGTGGCCGGTGAAGATGCCCCAGGGCCACGTAGTCGAAGCCGTCGAAGACTTCGGCGGCAATCTGGTCTGATCCGCCGACGTTGATGCCGCGTTCCGAATCGCTTGTCTTCGCTCCGGCGATGAAGGCATGGCCGATCGCCAGCGAGCGGGTTCCTTCGCGGCGCCCTCGAAGGTCATCCCGACAGGCACCGGTGGCCGCCGAAAGCACACCGTCGTGGCTCGCCTCTAACGCATCGAGGCCAGGCGCGCTGGTGATCGGGTCGAGGTAGGGGATCGCGTAAACCGCCAGCGGGAAAGGGCCGTCTTCAAAGAGCACCGGATCGCCGATTCCATCGATGCCCGATCGCAGAAAAATGCCGGGTCGAAGCAGCGGCCCATAGCCCATGCGCACCGCCGAGTCATGGTTTCCGGAGACCAGCACGATCGGGGCAAGGTCAGCGAGCCGGTCCACATTACGGTTGAACATCTCGATCGCCTTGACCGGCGGCAGGGCCCGGTCGAAAATGTCGCCGGCCATGACCACGAGGTCGATCTCCCGACTTTTCACCTGCGAGGCCAGCCAGTCGAAGAAGGCCTCGTGGGCCTCGCTCAGGTCAGCCCCGTGGAACTCTCGCCCGAGGTGCCAGTCAGCCGTATGAAGGATTCGCATCGCTTTCATCTCGTCAATCATCTTCTCTCGGGGGTCGGCGGTTCTTCTTTGTTTCTGACCGGACCTTCTTCGCCGTGAGGCGCC
>CALEMO010000075.1 GCA_937910825.1 uncultured Solirubrobacterales bacterium
GATACGACCGGTATCGAGCCCGACTTCTCCCTCGTCAAGTTCAAGGAACTCGTCGGTGGCGGAAACATGACCATCGTCAACAAGTCGGTACCGATGGCCCTGCGCAACCTCGGATACGACGAAGCCGAGGTCTCCCAGATCGAAGCCCATATCAACGAAAACAATACGATCGTCGGCGCTCCGGGCCTCAAGCAGGAGCACCTCGAAGTATTCGACGTGGCGGTCGGCGAGCGGGCGATCTCACATACCGGTCACATCGACATGATGGCAGCGACCCAGCCCTTCCTTTCGGGTGCGATCTCGAAGACGGTGAACATGCCGAATACGGCCACCGTCGAAGACATCGCCGACGCATACACCCGGGGCTGGGAAGGTGGCCTCAAGGCCCTGGCGATCTACCGCGACGGTTCGAAGACGGCGCAGGCCCTCAGGACCGACGCCCAGGACAAGAAGGGCGAGCCGGCCGCAGAGACCTCCGGCGCCCCGGCCGGTCCGGTCCGCCACCGCATGCCCAAGACCCGTGAGTCGGTGACCCACAAATTCTCGGTCGGCGGCCACGAGGGCTACATCACGGCTGGCAAGTACACCGACGATACGCTCGGTGAGATCTTCCTCACCGACATCGGCAAAGAGGGCTCAACCATGCGCGGCATGATGAACGCCTTCGCCACCGCGATCTCGCTCGGACTCCAGTACGGAGTGCCGCTGGAAGTGTTCGTCAACAAGTTCAGCTACATGCGCTTCGATCCCGAAGGAGCCACCGGCAACCCGGAGATCCCCTTCGCCAAGTCGATGCCGGATTACATATTGCGCTGGCTCGCTTCCCAGTTCATCGACGACCCTGACTTCCTCGAAGAGCAGGGCATCATGACCCAGGAGGTGCGTAACCGCAAAGAGGCCGAGCACACCGGGATCAACCTGGAGAACGGCTCCGGTAGCGGAAACGGTAATGGCCACAACGGCCCGACCGCCGACGCCGGGGGCAGCGCGGTGCCTGCGAGCTCGGCCCTGACCGACGACGTGCCGGTGATCCCGGCGAGGATCAAGGTCTCCAGCGGAGCCGCCGAGCTCGGCCCGGCCTGTGATCAGTGCGGTGGCATGATGCAGCGCACCGGCTCCTGCTACACCTGCTCGAGCTGCGGAAACAACACCGGCTGCGGCTGAGCCGAAGCAACTACACGAATTCGAAAAGCCCGGGCGAAAAGCCCGGGCTCTGGGGAATCAATCGGGGTCGGCTTCGAAGTCGTAGTCGTCTTCTGCTGGCTCGACCAATGCCTGATAGAGGCCGGGACGACGGGCTCGCAGGAGTCCGGGTAGCGAACTGAAGAGCTTCGGTTCCTGCATCGAATCGTCGTGGTCGCGCAGCCAGCGGGACCTGGTCAGATCGAGGTCGCGAATCAAGAGGCCCGGCTCCGTGAGTTCACCCGCCACCGATTCGGGGCCGGCGATCAGTGCGGAACCGGTCTCCCCCTCGAAGAGCTGCTGGGTGAGTCCGACGAAGAGCTCGTTCTCGATAGCCCGGGCCCTGGCGATCAACTGCCAGTTGGCGGCCACCCGGTGGAAGCCACCCCCGGCGGGTGCCAGGAGGACCTCAGCGCCAAGCAGAGCAAGCGAGCGACAGATCTCCGGGCTCCAGAGTTCGGAGCAGATCGTTACCCCCAGCTTCAGACCTTCGAACTCGAAGAGGCCGAGCTCGTTGCCGGGGACCATCGCGGACCCGGAAAGCACCGGGTGCACATCGCCCGTTGCCGGGTGGCTGCGGACGTATCTCTCGAGCCTCCGCCCGTTGCGGCCGGTCAGGTAGGCGACGGTTGCAAAGCCACCCTTTTCATCACCTTCGACCCTGCCCCAACAGGCGGCCGTACCTGCATCCCTGCAGGCGGCGGCGACCGCTTCTTCGGCGTCATAGCTGGCACCGGCCGTAATCGGCCCCGGGTAGCTCTCGGGAAAGAGGACCAAGTCAGCGCGCTGCTGCCCGGCCTGCGCGATCATGCCAACGGCCCGATTGACCCTGGCCTCTTCTCCTGCCTCAGGGTCGATCGTCGGCTGGGCCAGTGCCAGCCTCAAGCCGTCCGGCCGGCTCAAACCTGCACCTGACCTGGTGTGACCTCTACGCACAGATCTCCAGCCCGCCAGCCTGGGATTTCGGTATCGGGACAAGCCGAGACAGCGGCCGCGGTGGCACGCAACGCTCGCAGGCTCAAGTAGTCACCCGGGTTGAGGTCTACTTCTCCCAACCCACGGTAAGCCTGGTCGTCGGCAGTGTGACTGATGAAGAAAGAAAGCATTCCGGTGATCTGCCGGCGCTCGATTGCGAGCGCTGCAGAGATCAGGTCACGACAACCGGGTCGACGGTCCGGGTAGACCTCGTCCCAGCAGCCCGGATACATGATGTCGTTCGACCCGTCGGCCCGATATTCGACCACTTCGAAGACCGCCTCTCCGTCACCGTCGTACAAACTGTCGCCGGGATCGGCCGAATAGACCAGCCAGGGCCGACCGAACTTCTGCCAGCCAATCT
>CALEMO010000076.1 GCA_937910825.1 uncultured Solirubrobacterales bacterium
CTGGCCCGGATCTCGCTGTCTGTTACAAAGGCCTCACTCGTATGGCGGCCGTGGTAGACGACATGCTCGCGAACCGCCGCAGCGAGCTTCAGGGTCGGGCTGCTGACCTTCGCCATCGCCGCAGTCACCGCATCGGTCAGCCGTTCCATGAAGTCGTTCTGCAGCTCGATCAGGATCGACTCCTTGGCGGGAAACCAGTGATAAATCGCGGCCGGCTGGATGTCGGCAGCGTCGGCGATCGCCCGCATCGATGTTGCGTGGTAGCCCAGCCGGGCGAACAGGTCGACCGCGGCTTCTTCGATCACTTCCCGGGTGTCAACACCCTCTCGGGTCGGGTCTCTGGGGTCGGAGTCAGGCAAGTGCCAGCAGTTCCCTTGCGGTTGGCTGATCTGCAACCTCGCGGCCGAGACTGCGGGTCAGCTCGCAGGCGGCTTCGACCAGGGCGGCGTTCGAAGGTGCGTGGACACCGCGGCTGATGTAGGCGACATCCTCCAGACCGGTACGGATGCCCGGCGCGCCCTTGAGCAGGGCCAGCGCCATCATCCTGCGGTGATGGCGGCCGATGCAGGTGACGGTCCAGAAAGCATCTCCTGGCAGCGGCCTGAGCATTGCGTCGAGGGCTTCAGGCGAAGCGTCCATTCCGCCCGGCACCCCGAAAACCAGATTTATCCGGATCAGTCCGGGCAGAATGCCGTCTTCAACCCACTTGATCGCACTGATCACATGGCCGACGTCGAAACATTCGGCTTCGAGCGCGATGCCGGAATCCAGCGCCTTCTTGACTATGCCCCGCCCGGCCGGCGGCGCGGTGATGAAAGTTTCATCGCCGAAGTTCATTGAACCCGACTCGACCCCGGAGATATCGGGCGAGGCTTCGAGCCCGGTAGTACGTTCTTCGATCGTCATGTCGTTGCTGCCACCTGTCGAAACCATGGTGATCAGGTCGCTGCCTTCACGGATCCGGTCGATCACATCCACGAAAAGCTCTGGCCGACCGCTGGGTGTGCCGTCGTCCTCGCGCACATGCAAGTGGGCGATGTTGGCTCCGGCCTCTGCGGCACCGATTGCCGAGTCGGCGATTTCCTCCGGCGTATAGGGGATATTCGGGTTGTTCTCTCGGAATACATCGGCCCCGGTCACCGCCACCGTGAGCACGACGGGATCGCTGTCCCATGCCTTCATCCGACCTCCTCTGCGGACCGCTCGAAGGCAACCCGCTCTTCATCGCTCAGCGGTCGCGAAGCGCCAGCCTCACCGTCCCACATGACCAGCGCGAAGTCGGCTTCCACGGCTGTCTCGCCGTCGGCGTCGCGCAGGACCTCTTTCGTAGCGAAGCTCTTGTTGCCGATCCGGGTGACCTCGATGCCAAAGGAAACCGGGCCCGAGGCCAGGGTCAACTCACGGTCGAAATTCACCGAGCAGCGACCGACCACATACTGGCTGCGGTTCATTCCCAGGCTTTCGAGAAATCGGTCGCGGCCTTCTTCGAGATAAGTCAGCACGACCGCGTTGTTGACATGTCCGAGTCCGTCGATGTCCCGCCACCTCATGTCAACGGTGAAAACCTGGCTGCCAGAAGCCGTGCTCAAGTCCTCGCCCCCTGCATTCCGAAGGCCTGCTGGAGAGCCGGTGTCCGGCGCAGGAGGTCGAGCGAGTACTGGCCCACGTCAGGCGTGAATCCCGAGCCGACCAGCATGCGGATATCGCGGCCGATTCCGTCAGCGGTCAGAGCCGCGGTCTGGAAGCTGGTCGCCATGGAGAAGAAGAGCACGGTTCCACCGGTCCCGGTGGCAACGATCGCCGACGGCTCGCAGCCGGTGGCGTTGACTACGACCACGGTCAGATCTGCCGGTGGCACACCGGCCTCGCTCAGCGCCAACATCGTACCGGCGGGGTCACGCAGATCAACGGTCAGGCCAACATCGCAGAGGCCGAGCTGGATAGCCCGGGCAACGGCGACTTCGTCCACATCGAGACAGACCACCGTTCCGTCGGCGACAGACTCCTGCGCCGCCGCCATCGCCAGCTTGCCGGCGTGACCGGCGCCCATCACGACAACCGTCGCGCCTTCATGGGCCAGGTCGCGCACGTGAGATCCGGCGCCGTATACGTCGTAAACCTCAAGCGCGGTCGCCAACGGGATGTCCGGCGGCAATGGCCCCCAGGGGGCGCTGTCGAACACATACGCCGCACCTTCGACCTCGATCTGGGCCGAGTCGGGGTCGAGGTGAGTCACCGAATCGATCCTCAGCGGAGTCAGAGTGAGCGAAGCCAGGGTGACGATCTTCTCGCCGACGGCCGGGGGGTCGGTATAGCCCTCGCCGACCGCGCTCACGGTTCCGAGTGCGACCCCGCCGGAGTCGGTCTCAGGGTTGTGCATCTTGCCACGGGCGCGAACGATCTCCATGACCTTCAGCGCCATCAACTCAGCGTCACCGTCGCAGGACTCACGGATGTTGCGGTGGGAGGTCGAGTCGAGACAGAGCCGCTCGACCGAGATCTCGAACTCGCTGGGACGGACCGGACCGGAGGCGTCGAGGCGACGGGCGGGTTGCGGCAGAGCGTTCGCCGGGTCGATGACCCTTGCGGTGCCTAGCTGCTCGCTGCTTACCTCCACCCGATTCCCCCGTCCTGCTTCGAAGCCCGCTCCTACAAGCTTCATGAACGACCGTTAGGCTACGGAAAGTTGAAGCGTTCGTCAAGGGCGCCACCTACGAAAGTCGCAAATTGGGACTTCACCTGCCGATCGTCTGGAGCGAAACTCACAGGGAACACCTCCCGGAGGGTGAAGTATGGGTCGGGGTCAGGACCCCGGGGACCGAGCAGCCCGAAAGGGCCGACCGTATCCTCGAGAGCCTTCTCGAAGACCGCGTAGCCGAGCCGATGACCCCGGGGCCGCTGGCCGCAGGAGAGCTGGAACGAGTCCACTCCCCCTCCCTGCTGGACTACCTCGCCGGCGCCTGGACCGGCTGGCAGGCCTCCGGCCATGAAGAGGACCCCGGCCAAGACCGGGTCGTGCCTTACCTCTTCCCCACGCCCGGCCTCCTTGGCGGAATCGATCCGGTCGAGCCGGTCTCAGCTGCGGCTCGGGCCGGCCGCTTCACCTACGACACCATGACCCTGATCGGGCCAGGAACATGGGATGCCGCCCGGGCTGCCGCCGGAGTCGCACTGACCGCAGCCGATCTGGTCATCGAAGGGGCACCGGCCGCCTATGCCTGCTGCCGTCCACCTGGTCACCACGCCACCCGCGAGGCGATCGGCGGCTCCTGCTACCTGGCCAATACCGCACTCGCAGCTGCCCGACTCGCCGACTCTGGCCGCACGCCGGTTGCGGTAATCGACATTGATGCCCACCACGGCAACGGAACCCAGTCGATCTTCTACGAGGACCCAACCGTGCTGACCGCCTCGATTCATGTCGATCCCGGACAGGGTTGGTTCCCCCACTTCCTCGGCTCCGCCGCCGAGACCGGATCCGGCCGCGGTGAAGGCAGCAACCTGAACCTGCCGCTTGACCCGGGAACCGGAGACGAAGGCTGGCTTGCGGGCCTGCGCTCGCTGATCGGGTGGGCAAAGGCTGAGGGCGCCCGCTCGCTGGTCGTTGCCCTGGGGGTCGATGCTGCCCAGAGCGACCCCGAAAGCCCGCTTGAGGTGACGATCGAGGGCTACCGCGAAGCCGGCCGACTGCTGGGCGAAATGGACCTGCCAACCGTTATCGTTCAGGAAGGCGGCTACGACCTCGAAAGCGTCGGTCCGCTGGTCCGCGAGGCCCTGCGGGGTTTCGAAAATGCCGGCGGGTCAGACTGATCGCAGGATTCGTTCTCGTTGCTCCCTGCACTCCTCTTCAGTGATCAAGTCTCGC
>CALEMO010000077.1 GCA_937910825.1 uncultured Solirubrobacterales bacterium
CGGAATGACGACCGAGATCTCTTCGTCGCTGACCGCAGCCGGTCTCGGCGTCTCCACCGCAGTCTCGATCGGCGGCGACGCGATCATCGGTTCCACCTACGCCGAGCTGATGCCGTACTTCGAGGCCGACGAGCAGACCCAGGCGATCGTGATCTACACCGAGCCGGGCGGGCGTATGGAAGCGCAGCTTGCAGAGTGGAAGACCGAGAACAACTCGCGCCTGCCGATCGTCGCTTTCATGGCCGGCAAGTTCATGGACGACGAAGAGATGCAGGGCATGAGCTTCGGCCACGCCGGCACAATCGTCGAAGGCAAGGAAGATTCTGCTACCGAAAAGATCATCCGGCTGGAAGAAGCGGGCATCAAGGTGGTCGAGCGGATCGACGAGATCCCCGAAGCAGTCAAGGAAAGGATCGAAGCATGAGCGCTGAAACTATGGACTCTGTCTTCATCGACATCGAGCTTGACGAGCCCGCCGCGTCAGACCCCGAGCTGGCAAAAAAGCTGGAAGAGGTCTGCACCGTGGGCATCTTCAAGGCATCTGACGCCGGCACGGAGATCGTCCAGGGGCAGCTCGACGAATGCGTTCTTTGTTACCTATGCGTCGACGCCTGCCCGAGCGGGGCGATGCGCATCATCAAGAAGTACGAAGAGCAACCAGGCTGAAACGGGCGGCCGTGCCCGCCCCAAGTTCATGTTCCGGCAACAACGGGAACCGGGCCATCGATTGTCATGCTCACGATTGATCCGACCTCACGACGCCTGAAGCCTGCCTCCCGTACCATCAGGCAACTACCTTCTTTTAGGTCACCCTAACAACATGAATCTTCCCGTGAATTATGCGCCGGTGGCCGGGGGAAGCAGATGCTGCATAAGATTGGGCGACTTGAACTTCATCGAAGATGTCATCCAGCGCTTCCCGTTCTCCCGAGAGGCAGTCATCGCGATCGATCGCGAGGGGCACCGCGAAATCCATTGCTTCAGTCACCTATTTGCCCGCAGCATGGGGCTTTCGGGGGCGATGCTGGAACGCGGCGTCCGGCGGGGGGACGTGGTTTTGATCATGTTTGGCAGCCGGATTGAGTGGGTAGTCGCGATGCTGGCCTGCTTTCGCATGGGCGCGGTCGCGTTGCCGGTCAGCCCTCAGCTCACCCGGGCAGACCTGGCTTGGAGAATCGCTGATTCCGGTGCCGTGCTGGCGATCGGTGAGGACGATTGCATGGCTGAGCTTCCGGAGGGGATCCCCTACATCGACCTCGGTGATATCAAGTGGATCTTTGATGAGGACCGCGACCAGCCGACGCCGGCCCGCAGCGCCGACCTTGGACCAGACGATCCCTCGGTGATCGTCTTCACGTCGGGCTCTACGGCCCGGCCGAAGGGTGTCGTCCACAGCCAGCGTTATCTGTTCGGGCAGTCGCTTCAGGCAGAGCACTGGCTGGGCGCAAAGCCAGGGGACCTGGTCTGGTGCACCGCGACACCAGGCTGGTCGAAATCCTCCCGCAATGCCTTCATCGCACCTTGGCTAAGGGGGGCAAAGGCGCTGCTGGTGGACCAGCGATTCGACCCGGAAAGCCGTCTGGAAACCGCTCGCGAGCAGGGCGTGAACGTGCTTTGCCAGGCTCCGAGCGAGTACCGGATGCTGGCCCGCCGAACAGACCTCGCACCGACGCCTTCAATTCACCGGATGGTTTCGGCCGGCGAAGCGCTAAATACCGAGGTAATCGATGCCTTCCGCTCGGCCACCGGGCTGAGCATCGCCGACGGTTACGGCCAGACCGAGACCGGTTCCGTAACGGGAATGCGCCCGGATGACGAACCGTCCGAACGAGCCGGGTCAATGGGCCGGCCGCTGCCCGGGATCGAAACACGGATCGTCGAGCACGAACTCCAGATAAAGGTCACCACCTCCCCCACGTTTTTCTCCAGGTACCTCGACGGGAGCCGGTTCGACGGCGAATGGTGGCCGACCGGCGACCTGGTCGAAGAGGACGCTGACGGTTTCCTCTACCACCAGGGTCGCAACGACGACATGATCACATCCAGCGGGTACCGGATCGGCCCGGCCGAAGTTGAATCAGCGCTGCTCGGTCACCCTGACGTCGCTGAAGCCGCAGCGATCGCCGCGCCGGACCCCGAACGCGGCTCGGTGGTCAAGGCGGTTGTCGTGCTGCGTTCCGGAACCCCGGGCCCGGAACTTGTCCGGGAACTTCAGCAGCACTGCCGAGACGTCACGGCGCCCTACAAGTATCCGCGCATCGTCGAATTTGCCTACGAGCTGCCCAAGACTTCGAGCGGAAAGATCAAGCGGTCAGAGCTACGTTCGCGCCAGGACTGAACGCGAAAGCTAGTGCTGGGAGATGCCGCCGCCGACCGCATCGCGAAACCACTCCTTGAAGCGCTCGGTGCGGCGGTCAGGGCTGAAGCGGACCTCGGCCAGGGCCTGCTTGTCCGGGCTTCGCTCTCCATAGCGTCGCTTCGCCCAGATTGAGCGTGGCTTGCCGATCCGGCAGGCCCCATAGATCGCTATCGGTACAAAGAAGAGACCGATCATGCCGTGGATCAGCCGTTCCTTTAGAAAACAGATCACAACCGGGAAGATCAGTGCGATGGCAATCACGATGCTGCCGACCAGCGCTCCGATGCTGCCTCCTGCGATCTCGAACGGCCGCCCGCCGAACATCACGAGCGCGATCAGCAGCACCGCAATTACCGTTGCATCGATCGAGCGGCGGCCCTCTTCGGCCCAGTAGACGTCGTCGAGATGCACCCAAAGTGCGAATTCGTCGATCGTCAGACCGATGCCGATGCCGAAAAGCAGGGCGAAGACCTCGAACCAGGGCTCCTGCCCGAGCGTCGCGAAACCGCCGACACCGGCAGCCATCATCGTGACGATGCCGAAGACGAGGTGATGAAGGTGGACCCCACCTTCGCTGACGATGCTTCCGGGCCACCATGAAACCTTGGGGCTGCGCATCAGTCTGGTGCTTATCCGGATGAAAATGAATGAACCGAGGAATCCGACCAGAACGAGAAACAGGGCCTGCTGGTCATTCTGGACCAGCTGTTCGTTCCAGAAGTCGACGGCGATCGATGCGGGAGCAGTCAAGTTGGCCACGAATGGCAAGATAGGGCAATGAGCAACCGTCTGGCAAACGAAACCAGCCCGTACCTCCTCCAGCACCAGGACAACCCGGTCGACTGGTACCCATGGGGAGACGAAGCTCTGGAACTGGCCGGGCGGCAAGACAAACCGATCCTGCTGTCGGTCGGCTACGCCGCCTGTCACTGGTGCCATGTGATGGAACGCGAATCTTTCGAGGACCAGACGACCGCCGACTACATGAACGAACATTTCGTGCCGGTCAAGGTCGATCGCGAAGAGCGGCCGGACATCGACGCGATCTACATGGAAGCCGTGCAGTCGATTACCGGCCAGGGCGGATGGCCACTGACGGCTTTCCTCGACCCGGAAGGCGTCCCCTTTCATGGGGGTACCTATTTTCCACCCGACAATTCGCGGGGGATGCCGAGCTTCATGACCGTCATGGAGGCCGTTGTTAAGGCTTTCGACGAAAAGCGCGACGACATTCGTGCGCAGGCCGCCGACGTGCGCACCCGGCTGGGCGCGGTCTCGATGATCAGCGCGCGACCGGACGACCTGGATCCCACGATCCTCAGCGATCGCACCTCCACCCTGCTCGATCTGGCCGATACCGAGCTGGGTGGCTTCGGTCCGGCCCCCAAGTTCCCGCCGGC
>CALEMO010000078.1 GCA_937910825.1 uncultured Solirubrobacterales bacterium
TGCATCCGACTTGCTCGGGCCGCCACCTCGGCCTCGACCGGGCACTGGTCCGCATCGCGAACGAACTTGCTGAAGACGTGGTTGTGCCGGACTCCGCTACCTGTTGTGGCTTCGCCGGAGACCGCGGCTTCCTGCACCCGGAACTGACCGCCAGCGCCACCCAGGCCGAAGCCAGGGAAGTCAAGGCAAATCCGACCACCAGCCATATCTCTTCCAACCGCACCTGCGAAGTCGGCCTCGAACAGGCGACCGGCGAGCCCTATGGCTCATTCATCTATCTGCTGGAAGAACTGAGCCGCTAGCTGCGGGTACAATCGCCTGAGGGAAAATAATTCTGTCGTTGATCGCTGGACCGTCAGCGGGAAACAAGGGAGACTCATGCTGAACCGAATTTCACTGGCAACAATCTTCGCTGTGCTGGTCGGCATTTTTGCCACGGGTACTGCTGCCGCCGCCGATCCCAATCGCCCGGCAACCCCTCCTCCGACTGATTTCTGGCAGGACTTCGGTTTCCTCAACATGGCCCATCAGGGTGGTGAGCTCGAGGCCCCGGGCAATACGCTCTACGCCTTCAAGACAGCGATCGCCGACCGCGGCGCCGACACCCTTGAGATGGACGGCTACGTGACGGCCGACGGCGTCTTCGTGGTCACCCACGACATGCTCCCCTCCGGCACCTCGAACGCCCCGAACGACTCCGACCACGAGATTCGGGACCTGACGCTGGCCGAGCTTCGCGGGTACGACTTCGGCTACAAGTACAGCCCCGGCAAGGGCCACTACAGCTTCAGCGAAGCCGACCCGCATCCGTTCCGCGGCGTTGCGACCGGCGACGTTCCCCCGCCGCCCGGCTACAGCGCCAGTGACTTCCAGATCGCGACCTTCGAGCAGGTTCTGGCGGCGTTCCCGGATACGCCGCTGAACATCGACATGAAGAGCTACTCGCCTGATCCTTCGGTCACGCTGGCCGCTGCCGATGCCCTCGGGGCAATCATGAATGCTCATCCAGAGCGAAGTGAAGACGTAATCGTGGCTTCGTTTTCGCAGGCTTCCATGGAGCGATTCCACGAAGTTGCTCCAACCCACAAAGCACTTTCGGGCAGCCTCGATGCGACCCTGAGTTACGTTCAGGGCAATGCCCTGACGCCGACGCCTGTGGCTGTTCAGCCCCCGGACCTGTTCCAACTGGCACCGGCCCCCGGCGCGCCGACCCGCACGATCCCCATCCTCAAGCCACTCGCCGACTACGACGGCTTCGCTGTCCACGTCTGGGGCTCCGACAAGGACCCCGATCAGGAAAGCGACCCGTTCTACGCAAAGCTGATCGAAGAAGGCGCCGACGGCTTCTTCACCCAGGTGCCTTCGCAGCTCCACCAGTACCTCTGCGAGAACGGCTTCCCGCGGCCCGACGGCAGCCCGCGCTGTGCGCAGCAGATTTGCCCCGAAGGCCAGACCGGTATCGCGCCGGACTGCGCCGTCGTAGTCGTCGACAAAAAGAGCAAGCTCTCGCGGATCAAGGTAGTAGCCAAAGGCAAGATCAAGGCCGGCAAAAAGAAGAAAGTGACGATCAAGGTCTCGGCCACCCCGGGCCTCGGTGCCGGAAAGGTGACTGTGAGGATCAAGTCATCGAACCGCAAGGTCAAGATCCCCGCATCGATCAAGGTGAAGCTGAAGCCTGGAGCGACCGTCAAGAAGACCGTCAAGATCGAGGCCAAGTCCAAAGCCAAAGGCAAAGTGAAGATCACCGCCACATCCGGTGGCAAAGGCGGCTCGGCGAAGTTGAAAGTGAAGCGGTAGTCAGCTCCGCCGCTCCGAGTCACGCACCACTGCGGCGATGCGTTCGTCGGTCGCGAACCTGCGGTCCATCAACGGCAGCAGTAGTCCCCGCAAGTAGAAGATGGCCTTATATTCGAACGGCACGATCACTCGTGGCGCACGCTTTTCGATAGCTTCGACCACCTTTTCGCCGGCCCTGAAGACCGGGATCTGACGGGTCAGGAAGGACGGGATGATTGCCCGTATGCGATTGACCAACGGGTCTTCGAAAGCTGTGCCGACCATGTTCGTCCTGATGAAACCGAAGTAGGCGACGGTGGCGCTCGCGCCATGCGGCAGCAGTTCGGTCCGGATCGACCGGCCCAGTGCCTCGACCCCCGCCTTAGCGGTCGCGTAAGGAGTGTTGAGCATGCCGTTCATGTAGGCATAGGACGAAGAGACCAAAACGAACTGGCCCTGGTTGTCGACGATCTGCTCCATGCCGGCCCTCACGGTGTGCCATACCCCGTAGAGGTTGACCTGGACCACGCGCTCCCATTCATCGACCGGCATGCCGGCGACAGTGGCGACGCTCGGGGCGATACCGGCGTTGGCGACCACGACATCAACCCGCCCGAACTCACTGATCGCCCGCTCAAAAGCGGTTTCGACCTGCTCAAAGGAAGTCACGTCGGCACCGATGCCGATCGCCCGGCTGCCGAGCGTCGCCGCCGACTCGGCAGCGACCTCTTCATCGAGGTCGATCAGGACGATCTTCGCGCCGCGGCTGTGGGCCGACTGGGCGACCGCAAGGCCGATGCCCCGGGCGCCACCGGTGACCAGGACCACCTTGTCGGCGAGTTCGTAGTTCACTTTTTCCCCTGAATGTCACGCGCTTCGAAGCGGTGGATGAAGTCAGCAACTCTCGGATTCTGTTCCAGCTTCCTGTCAGACAAAGGCATCAGGAGTCCGCGCAGGAAAAACGGGGGCCGCCAGACCCGTGGTTCGATCACCCGGGCGGCACGTTTTTCGATGCCGTCGACAAGTGCGCCCGAGGCCTGCTCGACCGTGATCTGTTTCGTAAGGAACGAAGGCGCGATCTCCTCCCGGAACTCGTCCGCAAGCTCGTTGTCGAAAACCTCGGATACGAGGTCGGTCTTGACATAACCGAAGTAGGCGATCGTCGCCGACGCACCGTGGGCGGCAAGTTCCACCGACAACCCCCGGCCGAGGGCTTCGACCGCGGACTTGGAGACCGCGTAGCTGCTGTTCAGGGTTCCGTTCACATGCGCGTAGGAAGATGCGATCAGCACCGCCTGGCCCTGGTTTTCGATCACCTGGGGCAGGCTCGCCCGGATCGTGCGCCAGACGCCCCTCACATT
>CALEMO010000079.1 GCA_937910825.1 uncultured Solirubrobacterales bacterium
CCAGGCCTGGGCCTGGTCACGGCGGCCGATGCGTTTGTCGACCAGCGCCTGGAGCAGGACCTTGGTGCCGGCCCGCTTGTCTTCACGGCTCCAGGTCCCGACGATGTCGATCGCGTCGTCGAAGGCTTCGGAATCCTTGAGGTTTGCGATCTCGCCGAGCGCTTTGATCCGCAACTGGGCATTCCGGTTTCGCTGGACGCAGGTCAGCAGGTAACGGCGGCGCAGCTCCTTGGTCTTGTCGTGCTGAAGCATCGCTTTGGCACGACGCCAGCCCTGGGTGGTCACCCGGGCCCCGGCCAGCGCGGCCCAGACATGCTGTTCCGAGTGGTCAAGATTCTCGACTGCGATCCGCCAGATGTCGCGCTCCAAGACTTCTATTCTGCGCTGTGCGTCGTCTGAGACCGGCACGATGCGCCGTTCGACCCTGACTTTGCGCCCGCGCCCGCGTCGAACCGGTCCGACTACGATCGCGCCGCCGCGGTAGACGTCGCGGTCGAGCAGGCTGTGAAGGGTGACGATCGACTCGTCGTGAGTGGTCGCGGGGTGGACGAAGTCGATCACCAGTCCCGCTTCCTTGCCAGGCGCCCGCCTGGTAACACGGCCGACCCGCTGCTGGTAGACGCGCTTCGAGGCGGTCGGCGCCAGATGCATGCAGATCGTCGCACGCGGCGAGTTCCAGCCTTCCGCCAGCAGCTGGGCGTTGCAAAGCACGTCGACCTCGCCGCGTTCGAAGGCCGCGAGCGTATCGGTCAGCTCGCGCTTGGGGGTCTCGCCGGAGACCGCCTGGGCGTTGATCCCGAACTCGCGGAATGCGGCAGCGACGTTCTTGGCGTGTTGTACTCCGGCGGTGTAGAGCACGCCGGGGGCCTTGCGGAACCGGGACTTGTAGAGGTCCGCGATCGCCATGTTGAAAGGAGCCTGGTCGAGCAGTTTGGCCAGCTCTTCCTGGTCGAAGTCCTGGTCGACTTCGCCTTTCCTCAGCGGAACCTTGGCGATCGTCCTCACCCCCGGGCCGGGAGGGATCCTGAGACACCTGAGTGGTGATATGACTCCCCGCCGGGCGGCCTGGGCCAGGTCGAAGCGGGAGGTCTGGGTCGGAAAGAGATCGGCGACGTGCCTGGCGATCAGGGCGCCGGTGGCGGTCATGCCGATGAAGATCGGTCCGGTCCAGGCGCGGATGCATGCGCTGGTCTTTTCGCCGAGCGCGGTGTGGGCCTCGTCGCAGATGACCACCGTGTAGGCGTCCGAGACCCGCTTGGAATTGCGTACGAACCATTGATAGGTCTCGACCGTCACCGGCCCGTCCGCTTCGTCGCGGCCGTCCAGCAGTGGCGGGCGCAGCCGTTCCTTGTAGCCGCGATCCGAGATCTCGCCGATGAACTGGTCAACCAGGTTGCGGCGGTGGGTGAGGATCAGAACTCCGCCCGTGCGGGTCGCATCGATGAAGCCGACCGCAGCGACCGTCTTGCCGGCGCCGGTCGCATGTTCGAACCAGAAGCGGCGATCGGCACCCGGGTCGTCACCGGCGGCTACCTGAGCGTCGACATCCTCGTCTTCATCGCTCTTCTCATCTTCTTCGGACCAGTCCAGAGGTTCTTCGTCTTCGTCCTCTTCGGAGGCTTCGAGGTCTTCGCTTTCATCATCCTCGTCAGTGTCTTCGCCCTCGTCCGCTTCATCCTCGTCAGTGTCTTCGTCCTCGTTGGGTTCGGGCACCGGAGCTTCTTCGACGGCGGAGAATTCGATCGCATCGTTGTCGGCCGCGACTTGTTGTTCGGCGAGCAGCTCGGTCAGGGTGCCTGAAAGGGCATCGACCTGATGCGGGTTCAGTTCAGCACCGTCACGCAGCGTCGGCGGCTCGTCGCTGATCAGCCTTTCGAGCCCGAGCAGCAGGGAAAAGTTGCGGCGCCACTCGAGCGAAGGTTCTTCGTTACCGGCGTCGATTTCGGCCAGGGCGGCATCCAGCGCGCGCCTCCGGGCGGTTCCGGGCAGCAGGGCTTCAGGTCCTTCATCATCAAGCAGGAAAGGTTCGCGGCTGAACACCGCGGCGCGTTCCAAGTCTGTTGCTGAGGGGGCCGTCAGGTCGACGGGGGCTGCTGTGCTCGGGGCCAATTAAGCCTTCTGGGTAGTCCAGGCCGTGATTCTCGATGCCCGGACGAGGTGGATAGTTGAAAGCTCCCGCCGGCGACAAGGTAAAGTCGGCCGCGGTCACTTCCATGATCCGCTCCTGCGCGGATCAGATACGTGTATTCAACCACTAGTTGAATGTTTAGGTCGCCACACACCCCAAAACGCCTCCTCGTGATCGCCGTTCTTGCGGCCCTCGGTTCGTTTCTGGCTGCCGGATGCGGCAGCGATGCAGCGGATGATTCAAGCCCTGCGCCGGACTATGCGGCGAAGCTGGCGGGCTCGCCACCACCGCTGGCCGCCCTTCACGCCCAGGGGGATGAATTGCTCGACGGAGGCCTCGAAGCCTTCGAAGGCCGCATGTCCGGGCTCGAAGGCTTTCCCGCGGTAGTCAACGTCTGGGCATCCTGGTGTGGCCCCTGCCGGGCCGAATTTCCCCACTTCCAGCAGGCCGCGGCGCAGCTCGGCAAGAAGGTCGCTTTTCTCGGAGTCGATTCGGA
>CALEMO010000080.1 GCA_937910825.1 uncultured Solirubrobacterales bacterium
GCGGGCGTGACGGCCGCCTGGTCGGAAAATTCCCCGCGGGCTCGGAACCGGAAGCTCCGGAAATCGTCGAAGCTATCGAGTCGGAACTCTCCGCCTGAGCCCTGCTCAGGCGTCGGGTTCGTGCTGATCCAGCCGGCGCCTGACCGGTTCGATCATTGCCTCGTTGACGAAAATCGCGATCATTGATCCGAGCAGGGCGGCCAGGACGAGCACAGTCACCTGCCGGGCAGCATCTTCGAAGGCCAGCCCGGCAGTTGCCATCGCGGGGCAGACATCGCCTTCGGGGCAGCGCCAGAGCCACCGGCCATTCAGGAATCCGGTCGGTGCCGGTACCGAGGCAACGGTGTCGACCTCGATTTCACTTCCGGCTGACAGCTCGACGCTGACCGCGCCGCCGCCACGTACGACCGGAAGCTGGAGATAGCAGGAAAGCAGCCCGCGTTTGG
The DNA here is from genome assembly GCA_937910825.1 of uncultured Solirubrobacterales bacterium. GTDB lineage: Bacteria > Actinomycetota > Thermoleophilia > Solirubrobacterales > 70-9 > 67-14. The sequence goes on from CALEMO010000080.1 coordinate 447, forward strand.
CGGTCGGCCCGGTCAGAAAAAAGGTTCCCCTTCCTTTCCTGTCGAGCGGCACGGTCTGGAGACCGTCCTGGTCCGAATAGATCGTCGCTGGCCCGTTTCCGCGCCGCTTGACCTTGATCTTTCCGGTCACGTCGTCGCCGCATTCGTCCATCTGCAACAGGACCCGGGTCGGCCCCCCGGCACCTTTCAGCTTCAGGATCGGATTGCTGTCCGCCGGTGGCCGGTGGCTGTTCAGCACCAGGCCGGCCGCAACCACAGCGAAGATCGCGACCCCGAACGCGATCGAGATCCCGAGCCTGGAGGCGAAAAAACGAACCGGCTGGGGAAGCATCTCTTTCCAGGCTCTGCCTCTTCGGTGGCGCCAGAGCATGAGCGCCAGCGGGACAATCGCGATCAGGACGAAAAGGGCCAGGGCAAAGAAGACGGACAGCTGGAGGATGTCGGTAGTTGCCACTGAGCCGGGGATTGTAGACCCCTCGGAGGTCACGCCGGCCGCCGTTGAAATAGGCTCTTGCCGTTCTCAGCCACTTACCGGAGGCATATCCATGACCAAGTTCCGTCTTGTCCTTTTGCTTGTCCCCATTTTTGCGTTGGCCCTCGTGGCCGGATGCGCCAGCGACGATTCTTCCGGCGATGACACATCGTCAACTGATACGAATACTGCGGCGAATTGCAGCCCGGGAGATCTCAATACCTTCGAAGATGGCGTACTCACGATCGCCACCGACAGCCCGGCTTATTCGCCGTATTTCGAGAACGACGATCCGACCAACGGCAAAGGCTTTGAAGGCGCGCTCGGCTACGCGATCGCTGACCAGCTCGGCTTCAACCGTTCCGAAGTGGAGTGGTCGACGGTTCCGTTCAACGTCTCTTTTGCTCCCGGTGACAAAAAGTTCGACTTCGATCTCAATCAGATCTCGATTACCCCGAAGCGTGAGAAGTTCGTTGACTTCTCGAGCCCGTACTACACGGCCAGTCAGGGAGTTCTTGTGAAGAAGGGCTCGGATCTGGACGGGATCACCAGCTTGGACCAGCTCAGGGACGCGACCATCGGGGTCCAGATCGGTACGACAGCCTTCGAATCCGTCGAAGCCGACATCGATCCGAGTAACCAGCCCAAGGTGTTTGATAATTCGAACGACGTGGTCAGCGCCTTTAAGCAGGACCAGGTAGATGCGATTGTCGTCGACCTTCCGCAGGCGATCTTCCTGCGTGATGCCGGCGTAGCGCCCGACTCGGCGGTAGTCGGCCAGTTCGAGGCTCCGGGTGGCGACGAATG
>CALEMO010000081.1 GCA_937910825.1 uncultured Solirubrobacterales bacterium
TGATTGAACGCGAGCAGGTACTACACGTGGCGAAACTGGCCCGGCTGAGGCTGGATGAGGACGAAGTCAAAAGACTCGAAGGTGAGCTCTCAGGCATCCTCGATCACGTGGACCGGCTTTCGGAAATCGACATCGAAGGCATCGAGCCGACCACCCATGTCGTCCCGCTTGAGAACGTGCTGCGAGAAGATTCACCGCGCCCGGGTCTCGAGCGCGAAGAAGCTCTGAGCCAGGCTCCGGATCCATCAGATGGGGCCTTTCGTGTGCCTTCACCGCAGGCCGAAGGATAGGCATGCCGGATTCGGACCTCAAGGCCGCTACAGCGGCCGAAACCGCGGCGTTGATCAGGCGGGGAGAAGTCTCTGCCGGGGAGTGCCTGAGCACCTGGCTGGAGCAGGCCTCGGCCGACGAGCTAAACGCTTACCTCTGGACAGCAGATGAAGCCGCGGCGCTTGACGGCGTCGATCAGAACTCGAAGTCGCCGGTGACTGGTGTTCCGGTGGCGATCAAGGACATCTTCTGCACTCGCGGCGTTCCGACGACGGCTGCGTCGAAGATCCTCGAGGGTTACCGGCCGCCATATACGGCCACCGCAGTGCGCAGGCTGGCCGCGGCAGGCATGCCGATGCTCGGCAAGACCAACATGGATGAGTTCGCGATGGGCTCGTCGAATGAGAATTCCGCCTATGGCCCGGCGCTGAACCCCTGGGATCGGAAACGTGTCCCGGGCGGATCATCGGGTGGCTCTGCCGCGGCAGTTGCCGGTGGGCTGGCCCCCTGGGCCCTTGGTACGGACACCGGCGGCTCGATTCGTCAGCCGGCCGCGCTTTGCGGAATCGTCGGCCTGAAGCCGACCTATGGCTCCGTATCGCGCTACGGCATGATCGCTTTCGCATCATCGCTGGATCAGTGCGGTCCGCTGACCAGAGATGTGACCGATGCCGCTTTGCTGCTGTCCCAGATCGAGGGTCGGGACGAGATGGACTCGACTTCCACCGGGATCGAGGGTGGAATCAGTCTGCCTTCGGCGATCGGACTCGAGGGTCTTTCGTTCGGCATTCCCGTGGATCTTCTTGGCGAAGGCATGGACCCCGGGGTACGGGCCGTATTCGACCAGACCGTCTCAACGATCGAGGGGCTGGGTGGAAGCGTCCGGGAAGTCCGGCTTGCGCACGCCAGCCACGGGATCTCCGCCTATTACGTGCTGGCGCCGGCGGAGGCTTCAACCAACCTCTCCCGGTATGACGGCGTCAGGTACGGGATCCGGGACAGCAATCGAGACCTTGCTTCGATGTACGAAATTACCCGTGGCGACGGTTTCGGGGCCGAAGTAAAACGGCGGATAATGCTTGGCACCTACGCATTGTCGTCCGGCTACTACGACGCTTATTACGGTCGGGCCCAGCGGGTCAGGACGATGATCGTCCGAGACTTCGATGCGGCCTTCGGGCAAGTCGACTTCGTGATCACGCCGACCTCGCCGTCAGTGGCATTCGGCCTGGGAGAGAAGACGCTCGATCCGTTGACCATGTACATGAGCGACCTGTTTACCGTGCCGATGTCGCTGGCGGGGGTTCCGGCGATCTCGATCCCGTCCGGCATGGCGAGTCCGGAAGGCGGCGGCGAAAAGATGCCGGTCGGCTTTCAGATCGCGGCACCGGCTTTCGGAGAGCAGGGACTACTCGAGGCTGCTTTCGCGCTTGAAGCCGCGCTCGGTTTCGACGGCTCGATTGGTCGTGAAGGCCGGTGAGTCAAGAGATGGAAGCGGTCATCGGTCTGGAGATCCACGTTCAGCTGTCCACCCAAACCAAGATGTTCTGCGGTTGCCGGCTCTCGTTCGGAGACGAACCGAATACCCACACTTGCCCGGTCTGCCTGGCGCACCCCGGAGTGCTGCCTGTGCCGAACAAAAAAGCGATCGACTACGCGCTTTTGATCGCGGCGGCCCTCGAATGCGAAGTTGCCCCGCGCTCGATCTTCCACCGAAAGAACTATTTTTACCCCGACAATCCCAAGGCTTACCAGATCAGCCAATTCGACATTCCTATTGCCATCAACGGCCGACTGGGTGACGTCAGAATCCACCGCGCGCACCTCGAAGAGGATGCGGCAAAGATGATCCACGTCGGTGAGAGCGGGCGAATTCAGGGCTCCGACGCCTCGCTGGTCGACTTCAACCGCGGGGGCACGCCGCTCGTCGAAATCGTCACCGAACCGGACTTAAAGAGCGGCGCCCAGGTCAGGGAATGGGGACAGCTGTTGCGGGCGACGATCAAACAGCTCGGCGTCTCCAACGTGAACATGGAGGAGGGCAGCCTGCGCTGTGACGCCAACGTGTCGATCCGTCCGGTCGGTTCGGATGTCCTTGGCACCAAGACTGAAATGAAGAACATGAACTCGTTCAGGTTCATCGAGCGCGGCATCGAAGCCGAAATCGAAAGGCAGAAGCAGCTGGTCGCCTCTGGCGGCAGAGTCGTCCAGGAGACACTTCACTATGACCCCACGAGCGGTGAATTGCATTCACTCCGGTCCAAGGAAGAAGCTCACGATTATCGCTACCTTCCGGAGCCGGACCTGGTACCGATCGCACCTTCCGAACAGATGATCACCTCGGCCAGGGAGTCACTGCCTGAGCTGCCTGCGGCGAAGGCTTCCCGATACCGGGATCAGCTAGGCGTCCAGGACGCTGCTGCCCTGCTGCTTTCTTTCGAGACGGAATGGGCCGAATTCTTCGAAGGCGTGGTCGCCGCTGACGATTCGATCGAGCCCAGAGTCGCAGCCAACTGGGTGACCGGTGAACTTGCGGCCGAGCTCAGGAAACAGGGTGACGAGGCGCCGTCCGGGAGTCGGGTCACCCCTGCTTCTCTTGCGGTTCTTGTGGGACTGGTCGCTTCAAAGCGGGTGTCGCACTCCGCGGCCAAGAATGTGCTCGAAATCATGGTCGCCGAAGGTGGTGAAGCGCTTGAAATCGTGAAGGAGCAGGGGCTCGAACAGATTTCCGATTCGGGTGAGCTTGAGGCTATGGTCGAGGCGGCGATTGAGGCCAATCCGAAGCCCGCCGAGCAGGTTCGCTCAGGAAACGACAAGGCGATCGGCGCCCTGGTGGGTGCCGTGATGAAGCAGAGCAAAGGCCGTGCCGACGGCGGTGAAGTCACGCGGCTGCTGAAGGAAAAACTCAGCGGCTGATCACGCGGAAACTTCGCTTCAGCAGGCCGGGAGCACGCTTTCCCGTCTGGTCCGTCGTCCGGACCCTGAGAATATGGCGGCCCGGCGAAAGCCGGGAGACGGTCGTTCTTGCCCCACAGGACTCGAATCGACGACCGTCCAGGCGGCACTCGTACTCCACGGGCGTGCTGGCCTCGGCTGTGAAGCGGAAGAGCACCTTGCGCTTGCGCACCCTGTGGGGCGGCTTGTAGAGGAATCTGGCCTTCGGCTTCACCGAGCCGCCGGCGGTCTTGCCGGTATAGAGCATTTTGGCTGCATCGGAAAAGTATGGCCCGAACAGGTAACCGCAGGTTGAGGGTTCGATGTCGCAGTAAAAGTAGCTGGTCACGGAATTGAGGTAGCCACCTGTGATCCAGCCGCCGCCGCTTGCGCCATGCCCCATGAAGCAGGGGTTCGCCGTAAGCGGGCTCGGGTTGCCTTTGTCGCGTCCGACCACCGTTGAGTGACAGCCGATCAGCCCTTCTCCGTCGTAGCGTGGCTCGGGGTCCGCCGGGTAACCGTAGATGGTGTACTTGCGGCCAACGGGCTTGAGGTCGAAGGCCAGCTTGCGCCCGGGCCCGAGGTCGGCGGTCGGCTCGCCCGCGAGGGTGGCGACGGCGATGTCGTAGGAGTAGGAACCGTCCTGGGCCCAGCCACGGGTCGTGATCAGGTTGGTGGCGGCGAAGAATCCGAAGGGCGTTTCACCTTTCAGATACCCGGGTACGAAAACCAGGTCCTGGACGAAGTCAGCGGTTCCCTGGTCGAATACGCAGTGACCCGCCGTATAGATCAGGTTGCCTCTCCGGGAGCTGACCAGGGTTCCAGAACACTGATAGGCGGTATCGCCGATCCGGAAGAAGACTTTGCCCTGAAGGCGGTTCGGATAAGCGCTCGGGTCGGCGACCGCAAAGTCTCCAGAGGATGCCGAAGCAGAAGCTGCAGGATAGTCGGGCAGGTCGAACGAAGCGGCCGGCGAGACGCTGCCGGGCGCGGGTTCTGCTGCGAGGAAATCGGCCGTGCCCCAGCTTGACTTCACGGTTGCCGGAGCCTTTGCGATGTGTTTGCTGACGGGCTCGGCGGAGGCCCATGGGGGGCAGACCAGAAGAATCAGCAGAGCGAGACCGGCAATGCAGCCGAATGTGGCGATACGAAGCCGCCTGGTCGCGGCGCAAGCTGCGACGAAATGGGTCCCTGAATCCACGACATGGAGTCTAGGCGATGCGCATGGTCCCCCTGGCACGGAGGCGCCAGTCGCGGTTAGTGACACTTTGTCACGAGCTCTATACTCGCCGCCATGGCTTGGAACATCGTCATCGCCGGTGGTGGATTCGCCGGATCCACAGTGGCTCGGGAACTGGAGAGAATCCTGCCCCGCCAGTCGGCGCGGCTGAGCCTGGTCAACGACGTCAATTTCGCCCTTTACACGCCGTTCTTACCGGAAGCGGCCGCCGGCACACTCGAGCCGCGCCATGTCGTTACCCCATTGCGGGACATCCTCAAGCGCACCAACCTGCGTCTCGGGGTGGTTGATATGCACGATCCCGAAGCGAAAACAGTCGGCGTCACAGGTCACAGTGGCGAGAGTGAAACACTCGACTACGACCATCTGGTCCTGGCGCCGGGGTCGATTTCGAGGTCCCTGCCGATTCCGGGCCTCAGCGAGCACGCCGTCGGTTTCAAGAGCCTGGCTGACGCGATCTATCTTCGCAACCACGTGATCGAGACCCTTGAGCTGGCGAATTCAACTGAAGATTCCGCGCTCAGGGACAAGCTGCTGACTTACGTCTTCATAGGTGGTGGCTATTCGGGCCTTGAGGCCCTGGCCGAGTTGCAGGATTTTGCCGCCGACGCCATGCAGCACTACCCGAGTGCACGTCTGCACGGTATGCGCTGGGTTCTGGTCGAAGCCGCACCGATGGTCCTGCCCGAGGTTGATCCCGGCCTGGCCGAATATGCGGTCCGCGAGTTGCGCGGGCGTGGGATCGACATCAAGATGTCGACCACGCTCGAAGAGGTCACCGAAGACTCGGTGAAGATCTCCACCGGAGAGTCGATTCCCACCCGGACCGTCGTGTGGACCGCCGGAGTCGCTCCACATCCCAGTTTGAAAAAGCTTGCGGTTCCGCTCGACGAGCGCGGCAAAGTCAAGGTTGATTGCCGTCTCGCGGTGGAAGGCCTGGAAGGGGTGTGGGCGCTGGGCGACGCCGCAGCGGTGCCCGATCCGAACGGCGGCCTTTGTCCGCCGACCGCACAGCATGCTGTGCGGCAGGCTCCAGTAGCCGCCGCAAACCTAGCCGCAGCGATCGGAATCGGCTCACCCCGCGAGTTCGACTACAAGGGCAACGCGGCTTTTGTCAACCTCGGTCGCTACAAGGCAGTGGGCAAGATCGGGGATCGCACGTTCAGGGGTTTTCCTGCCTGGTGGATGGCCCGCACCTACCACATGAGCCAGATTCCCGGACTACCTCGAAAGATCAGAGCGGTCATGGACTGGACCGCAAGCCTGCCATTCAGCCGTGACCTATCCGAGGTCGGATCGATCGGCCGCCCTGGCCGGATCAGCCCCGATCAGTACGAGCGTGGCGGTTCCCACCGGCCGATCGGCTGAGCGGCGATGGGTTTCGAGTGGGTATTCCTTGCGCTCTGCTTCGGTATTGCGACCGGAATCATCGGCCGGGCAAAGGGCGGATCGTTTTTCATCTGGATGCTGGTCGGCGCTGTGCTGCCGGTCCTCGGACTCATGGCAGTGATTCTGTTCAGGAACGAAATAAACGAACCCGAGCGGCAGTGCCCGAACTGCAACAAAATCCTGAAGCTCTACGTACAGGTATGCCCGCGTTGCGGTACCGATCTCTACCTGCCAGACCCTGCGGAAACCCGAATGCCTCCTCAAGATTGACCGGC
>CALEMO010000082.1 GCA_937910825.1 uncultured Solirubrobacterales bacterium
CCCACTGGCCGGCCGGTGGACGGCTGGTGACCCACTGGCCGGCTGCTGGCTGCTGGCTGCTGGCTGCCCGGCCGGCTACCAGACCGCGTCGTGTTCTTCCATGACGCCGCTGCCACTTTCAAGCTTGATTCCGTCGAGGGCACCGGTGAAGGTGCCGAAGCGGTGACGGTAATCGGAGCGGATCAGGCCGAAATTGTCCCGCCGATGACGCTCGGCTCCGCCTGAGAAATCGAAGACCAGGTCGTCGCCGGAAGCGAAGCGCACCGCATCGAGATCGAGGAAAACCACGGGTTCGGGCTCCCTGGGCACGCCATCTACCCAGACCGAGCGCTCGCTGCCGGTGATCGGGTCGTTGATGCCGGAGACCAGGTTCCAGGCGAGATCGCTGCCGTCGCTTGCCAAGCCGATGCCGGCGGACCAGCTCCAGGACGTATGACGGGCCTGGTAGCCCGCCGATTCATCGTCGACGCCAAGCCCGTCGAGCCTGAAGACCCTGCCACCGGCCTCGACCCGTCCGGCGATCGGGACCCCGGCGCGTTTGCGAGTCCAGCCCCATCCGCGGCCACTGGGGCAGACCACCTCGATTGGATCTGCCGGTCCAAGCACCAGCGATGCGCTCACGTCGCCAGTCCTCAGTTCGGCGTAGTTGCCTTCGATCGACACCTCCGGCCGGCCGGGGCGAATTTGGGTGTTCTCCATGACCTTTCCGGTCTCCCTGTCCCAGATCGACCAGAAACTGCTCCTGAAAGGCCCGATCCGGACGACTGCGGCGCAGAGCATCAATTCGTCCCCGTAGAAGCCGATATAGCGCCAGCGCTTGCGCATCGCGCCGTGCCGGAAGATCGGCATCGGGCCCGGTGGCAACGGCAGGTCGGGACGGCCTTCACCCGGACCGCGCCACGAGATGCGAGGCCGATGATCGGTCTCCGACGCTGCTTTGACGGTCAAACCGGGCATCCCCGGCTACACTACTCCGCTGTGCCTGAGACCGCCAAGACAAATGACGCTGACCTGACCGCCAACTACGATCCTGCTGACGACGCGATGTGCTCGCGCGCAAAAGAGCGATTCAGCGCCGATCGCAACCGCCGCCTGCCCCGGCGCAAGAGCAGGCATGACACCCTGCCCAATTTCATCATCATCGGCGGCCTGAAATGCGGAACCACTTCGATCCACCACTACCTGGGCGTTCACCCAGACATCAACATGTCGAAGCCCAAAGAACTCAATTTCTTCGCTGCCGAACAGAACTGGGACCTGGGCCTCGACTGGTACCGGGGGCGCTTCGATGACCGCTTCAAAGTCAACGGGGAGTCCTCGCCGCACTATACGAACCGGCCCCGATTCAACGGAGTAGCCGAGCGGATCCACCAGCATGTCCCCGACGTAAAGATGATCTACATGGTGCGCGACCCGATCAAGCGCATCCTCTCCCATTGGGTCCACGCGTCCGGAGCCGGCTACGAAACCCGGGAGTTTGAAGAAACGCTGAACCTGCCGGACACCTCCTACATCCAGCGCTCGATGTACTGGATGCAGCTCCAGCCTTACCTCGAGGACTTTGACCACTCACAAATCGAGATCATCACTCAGGAAGAGCTGGGCAGGGACCGCGACGGAACGATGAAGAAGGCGTTTCGCCATCTCGGGGTGGACGAAGAATTCACCTCGGGGCAGTGGGACCGGGAGTGGGAAAAGTCGAGCGCAAAGCAGGACGGCAAGTACCAGATCATGGAGAAGGTGGTCAAGCTTCCGGGCTTCCGCTCGTTCGACCGGAACTTCGACCGCCTGCCGGAATCGATGCGGTGGATGGTTGAGAAAGTCGTGCACAACCCGGACAAGCCGCCGGCTCCGAAGCCGGAGATTCCGGATGACCTGATGGCCACCCTGAAGGGTCGCTTCCGCGACGATGTTGCCGGGCTAAAGAATTTCACCGGACGCAGCTTCGAAGGCTGGCACGACTACAGTTGACCCCGGCCGGTACTCACCGGTTTGCCCATTGAAAGTCCGGGGCAAGCTAACTTCATGTCAATGAAGCGCCTTCTTCCCGAACCGGGCCCAACCGATATCGACTCGGAGCTTGCCGACTACCGGCCGTTCGAAGATCCCCTCAAAGATCGCCCCTTCGTGGCGGTCAACATGGTCTCCACAGTCGACGGCCGCGCCAG
>CALEMO010000083.1 GCA_937910825.1 uncultured Solirubrobacterales bacterium
AGATTCCTCCACGACTCGTTCGCGAAGTTAGGAATCGTCGTATCCACCTGCAGTCCTGCCGAGAAGTTGAAGCTCGTAACGTCGTCGTTGATCACCGTCGTCTGCGGGCAGCCCGGGTAGATCGTCGAAACCGGAACGCTGCCGTTGCCGGGAGCGAAGGTGGACGAGCTGTTACCCGACCAGCAGTTGCCGCCACCCGAGTAGTCGCTGAAGAAGTCGTAGTTCCCGTTCGGGTCAACTCCTCCACGGCCCATCTGGTTGTCGATGAACTGGTTATTCATGTTCTTCGCATCGTCGCCGTCATTGACGCCGAAGAGTTCCGGACCTGAGAAGGTCGCGGCACCCCACTGCTCGTTGCCGAAGATGTTGTTGTTCTTCGAAACGACGCCGTCACTGCCGTAGAGCATGATTCCGATACCGGTCGGGTTGCCATTGCCGATAACGGTCTCGAACGAGGAACCGGTCGAGTAGTAGTTGTAGTTGTTCCAGAAGATGTCGTTGTTCTCCAGGACCAGCCAGCCGGTCGGCTCGTACTCTTCGCTGTCCAGCGTGTTCGGCACGAGGCCGGCTCCGTTGTTGTAGAAGGTCGAGTCCGAAATGTTGACGTACTTCGAGTTGGTGCCGGAGTAGCCGAGTGAGTTCTGGTGGCTCGTCATGTTCTTGACAATGGTCCAGTTCGGATCTTCCTGGCAGGGCTGAGGATTCGGGCCCTTGTTGGTCCAGTCCTCTGCATCACACGGAGTCTCACCGATGTACAGGGCGGAGTCGCCGTGGTTCCAGCCTTCGGAATTGAGGAACTTGCCTCCCCAGCAGTTACGCGAGAACAGGCCGTAGGACCTGGTGTCCGAGGAAACCAGGTTGTCCATCACGAAATCGGCGCAGTACTCGTTGTCTTCCGGGACGTTCGAGGCCCAGACGAAGAAGGTGTTGTTGATGTAGTTCTTCGCCCACATGTTCTTGATCTTCAGGCCAGTCAGGCTGCGGCCTTCGATCGCGTTGTTGGCCGGGATCGTCTCCGGGTCACCGGGCATCCAGCCAGGCGTGCCCTTGACCACGGTCTGTGATTCACCGTTGGCACCATCGAGGATCACGGCGCGTGCGTTCGGGTTGGGGTTGAGATTCTTCTTGACACCGATGATCGAAAGGCCGTCGAACTTGACGCCTTCCTGCTTGCCGTGAAGCAGCACACCTTCGTTGTAGGCACCGGGCTGAACACGAACTGTCGCCGAACGCTTCTTGTTCTTGAGCTGCCATTTGCCGGCAGCATCGGCGCCCTTCTGGACCGTCTTGTACTTGCAGCCGTTCTTACAGACGTCGAAGTACTGGGCGTCGTCCTTCTTGACCTTCTTCTTAAGCTTCTTGACCTTCTTCTTGGCCTTGTTGCACTTTTTCTTGGCTTTCTTGCCATTGGCCTTCTTGACCTTCTTGCACTTCTGCTTCTTCTGCTTATTGGCCTTCTTAAGTTTCTTCTGGAGAGACGTGGAGCCCACCGTTGGCTCCGACGTTGCGGAAGCGGGTCCCGCGAATCCGATCGCGGCCACCAAGAGGGCAACCACCATGCCTGTAACTACTCCCAACCGTTGCTTCATTTCTCTCCTTGAGTCGTTTAGAAAGTGCCCATGAAAGTGCCCATCGCGGGCCAAGCTGAGCCAATTGGCTATTTACTCTAAACCAATATGCCAATAGAGTTGCGGTCAATGGCTTGGGGAGCCGATCTGTGGCACCGCGAATCGCCGCTTCCCGCCATGAACCAGTCAGGTAAATGGCAAGTACTAGACTGCGACGCGTGAAGTACGACTACGACTGGATCATCGTCGGCTCCGGCTTTGGCGGCAGCGTCTCCGCGCTCAGGCTGGCCGAAAAGGGCTACAAGGTCGCGGTGATCGAGGTCGGCAACCGCTTTAACGACCAGGATTTCGCGAAGACCGCCTGGAACCTGCGGCGCTATTTCTTCATGCCACGGCTCGGCCTGCGCGGAATCATGCGCATGAGCACCTTCAAGGACGTATTCGTGGTCTCCGGCAGCGGTGTCGGCGGTGGCAGCCTCGGGTATGCGAACACTCTCTACCGCCCGCGGCCCTCCTTCTACAAGGATCAGCAATGGGACGGCCTGGCCGATTGGGAAAAAGAGCTCGGTCCCCACTACGTGACCGCCGAACGCATCCTCGGAGTGACCCTCTACCGCGATGAAGGCCCTGCGGACCAGATGCTCCACGAGTACGCGGCGGAAACCGGAGCTGACAGCACCTATGCGAACACCCAGGTCGGGGTGCACTTCGGCGAGCCCGGTGAAACGGTCAGCGACCCCTATTTCAGCGGCGAAGGCCCGGATCGCACCGGCTGCATCAAGTGCGGCTCCTGCATGGTCGGCTGCCGCTATGGAGCCAAAAACACCCTCGTCAAGAATTACCTCTATTTCGCCGAGAAGCTCGGGGTCGAAGTAAAGCCCGGGCGGCAGGTCACCGAGATCGGTCCGATCGGAGCCGAAGACGGCAGCGAGGGCTACCGGCTGCATACGGAGCGGTCCGGCTCGATCTTCAGGAAGCGCCGCTCGGAACTGACCGCGCGGGGTGTGATCCTCTCCGCTGGAGCACTCGGCACCAACAAGCTGCTTGCCAACTGCCAGCACAGCGGATCGCTGCCGCGGCTCTCGGACCGGGTCGGCCATGTGGTCCGCACGAATTCCGAATCGATCCAGGCGGTGACCGCCCCCGACGATACGCGGGACTTCAGCCGCTCCGTTGCGATCACGTCGAGCATCTACCCGGACCCGGACACCCACATCGAAGTTGTCACCTATGGCAAGGCCGGCGACATCATGAGCCGCATGTTCACGATCCTCACCGCGAACGGCTCGAACCTGACCCGGCCGGTCAAGTGGGTCGGTGCCATGCTGAAACATCCCGGGCAGACGGCGAAGCTCTTCTTCAGCCCCCGGTACTGGTCGCAGCGCACGGTGATCCTGCTGGTCATGCAGTCGCTGGACTCGGCGATGCGGCTCAAGCCGGTCAAGAAGAAGTTCGGCAAAGGTGTGCGGCTGCAGACCGAACAGGACCCGGAGCGACCCAACCCGACCTTCATCCAGGCGGCCGAAGACGTCACCAAGTGGTTCGCGAAGAAGACCGGCGGCATCCCCCAGAGCTCGATTGCCGAATCGACCCTGAACATTCCCACCACCGCCCACATCCTCGGCGGTGCAGTGATCGGGGCCGACCCGGAGACGGGCGTCGTCGATGCTGATAATCACGTCTTCGGCTACGAGAACATGCTGGTCTGCGACGGATCAGCGGTCCCCGCGAATCCGGGCGTCAACCCCAGCCTGACGATCACTGCGATGACCGAACGGGCGATGAGCAAAATCCCGACAGCCGAAGGAGCACATCAGCTCCACCTGCCGGTCGAAGCAAGGCCCGCCCGCGTCGCCGGCAACCTGCCCCAGGCCGAAGCACCAAAAGCTTCAGAATCAGCCGAAACCTGGACCCCGGTCGAGTAACTACGCGCTGCCGGAGTCGCCGACCAGCTTTTCGACATCCGCCGTCAGCTCATCGACGCTGAACGGTCCCTCGATGCTCTGCACGATCTTGCCGTTCTCGTCGATCAGGAAGAGCCAAGGTTCCGTCTGAAGTCCGAAAGGTCCGAGCTGCGGGCGCAGCCCATTGGTCGGATCGTTGTCTTTGTAGATTTCCATGTGGACGAATTCGGCCTGATCGCCGAACTCACTCTTCACTTGCTCGGTTACATCCACCACCGGACCGCAAACCCGGGTCTGACAAAGGGCGGGCGTCGCGAACTGGAGCACCACCGGCTTGCGGCCGACCACGTCGGCGAAATCGGTCTCGTGCATGCTTGACGGTGGCTGACGCGTATCGATCTTCGACAGGTCGCCGCCGACACTCTCGGCGGTCGGCGTGCTGATCCTCGGCGCGCGGTCCCCGGCGGCGGCCACGTTGGGGAACTGGCCGATCGTCGGACTCGGAATCCTCGTCGCTTCGGGTCCATCCTGGCCTTCGATCACTGCCATCGCCAGCCAGGGACCGGGCTGGCTGAATTCAACGTCGTTGACCAGGTAGAAGCTAGTTGCTTCGCCGGGTGCCTCGCTGCCTTTCGAGCGAAAGGCGGGCTTGGTCTCAAGCGACTCGACACTTGCCGGCAGCGGCCCGAACACTTCCGAGCGAGCCGTCTTGGCGAAGTAGAGCGCGACCTCGGCATCATTGATCTGGGCCCCACC
>CALEMO010000084.1 GCA_937910825.1 uncultured Solirubrobacterales bacterium
TACCAGCAACCCAGCGATGCGTTCCCACTTCACCGGCCTCCCGAAAGGTGGCCAGGGTTTCTTCGGTTTCCCCGGAATAGCTGGATGCGAGCACTGACCACTCGCTATTGATCCACTTCGGCAACCCGTAGCTCCTGACCACCACGACAGGTCCGACGAGCCGGTCACCGAGGATTCCGCGGGCAAGTTCGGCGCCGATCGCAGAGCCTCCCATCCCGCAAACGACCAGCCCGACCGAAGGCGCCGGCCTCAGTTGTGCACTGTCAACCCGCCAGAGCGCGTCACGGATGTGGTTGGGCATGTCAAGGACGTCCTCAAGCATCTATGACTTCATTCTTACCGAGAACCCGGCCCTCTACCCGTACGCCTCCCTTAACCCGGACTCCTGGCGAGAGAATCGAGTCGATCACCACTGCGCCAGAACCGACTTCGCAGTCGGAAATCAGGACCGAATTGCTGACGCTGGAGCCGCTGTCGAGGATCGAGCGATTTCCGATGATGGCCCGGGGCCCGACTTTCGCTCCGGTGGCGATTTCGCAGTCCGATCCGATGTACATGCCTTCCGGATTGGTCTCCGCCCCGGTGCGAACCCGGCCCTCAACGATGTCCCAGCTTGCTTCGAGATACCTGTCCGGCGTGCCGATGTCCATCCAGTAGCCGTCCAGGCGCATTCCGCGCAGGCCGTTTCCGATCAATGAGGGGAAGACTTCACGCTCGATTGATACCTGCCGGCCGGCGGCGACCCCGGCAAGAACCGATTTCTCGAGTACGTAGGTGCCAGCGTTGATCAGGCCGGGCCCGGCATGACCCGGCTCGGGCTTCTCATGGAAGTCGAGGACCCGTCCGCTCTCGTCCAGGTCGACGAGGCCATATCCGGCCGGATCGTCGACGGGGTAGAGGCCAAGGCTGGCGCTTGCACCATTTTCGAGGTGAGAATTCCAGAGCGCCGTAAGGTCAAGGTCGGTCAGGACATCGCCGTTCAGCGCGAAGAAGCGGTCGTTCAGATACTCCTCGGCGAACTTGATAGCGCCGGCAGTTCCAAGCGGCTCGGGCTCGACCACATAGTGAAGAGCCGGGCTGTCGCCTCCACCATTGCCGAGAACCCGCTCGAGCTGGTCAGGCAGGAATCCACAGGCGAAAACGATTTCGTCTACTCCATGGGATGCAAGCCATTCGATCATGTAGCTGAGAAAGGGACGATCCACCAGCTTGAGGATCGGCTTCGGCGTCTCGGTTGTCAGCGGTCTCAGGCGAGTACCTTTGCCTCCGACGAGGACGAGTGCTTGCAATTGTCTGTTATTCCGTTTCCGTGCCGACCCCCGGGCGACCTATTCCTTCATAGGTGAGTCCGGCCCCACGCATCTGATCGGCGTCAAGGTAGTTGCGTCCATCGATTACCAATGGTCGGCGCATCGTAGCCGCCGCCCCGGCCCAGTCGATCTCACGAAATTCGGGCCATTCGGTTACGAGAACCGCCGCATCCGAATTTTCGAGAGCTTTCAGGGCCGTATCTTTCATTTCTACTCCCGGCAGAAGAGTCCTTGCTTTTTCCATGGCAACCGGGTCAAAAGCCACAACATCCGCTCCCTCACCCCGCAAACGGGCGGAAAGTACCAGGCTGGATGCTTCCCGCATGTCATCGGTTTCCGGCTTGAAGGCCAGCCCCAGCAGGGCCACGCGTTTGCCGACCAGCGACCCCAGGTGCCTGCTCAATTTGCTGACGACCCGGCGCTTTTGAAGTTCATTGACTTCGATCACGGAATTGAGCAACTGGAAGTGGTAGCCCGAGTTACCCGCAAGCAGCTTGAGGGCGTTTACGTCTTTTGGGAAGCAGGACCCGCCGAAGCCGATGCCCGGGCGCAGGAAATGCGGACCAATCCGTTCGTCCAGTCCCATGCCGCGGGCAACTTCACCGACGTCAGCACCGACCTCATCACAGACGTTGGCGATCTCGTTGATAAACGAGATCCGGGTCGCTAGGTAGGCATTGGAGGCGAGCTTGATCATTTCGGCGCTGGAGGTATCGGTCATTACGATCTCGCCCCCGAGCGGCCGGTAAAGCTCTGCGACGGCCTCAGCCGCATCGGCGTCTTCTGCGGTAGCGCCGACCACGACCCGGTCGGGGTTCAGGAAGTCTTCAATCGCTGTGCCCTCTTTCAGGAACTCAGGGCAGGAGACATAAGCCATGTCCGGAAGGTCGCGCCGGATGGTCTCCCCCGTACCGGCCGGAACGGTGCTTTTCATGACCAGGACATGATCACTGTCGGCGGGCAGGTCGGCAACCACTGAGCGCACCCTCGAAAGGTCGGCGTCCCCCGAGTAGGTCGGCGGAGTATCCACACAGACGAAGAGCAGCTGCGCTCGGCCCAGAACGAGCTCGATGTCGGTCGTGAACTCGAGCCGCTCTGCGTTTCGCTCGATCATTTCGGCCAGGCCCGGCTCATAGATCGTCAGTTCTCCACGCGAGAGCGAAGCGACCTTCTCTTCGACCACGTCTCTGGCGAACACCGGGTGTCCGAGCTCGGCAAAGCAGGCTGCGGTGACCAGGCCGACCCAGCCGACCCCGATTACTCCGATCGGCGTTTTCTCTGGCTTTTCGATTTTGCTTCCTGCTTTCAGCTCAGTTTGGCGTGAATGCCTTGCTCGAACGGGCCATGCCCAGCATCTGCTCATTCTCGAGGGTGAGCAGGATCGAATTGGAAATCCAATAGGTATTGTCGCCTTCTGTCCAGGAAACGAGGCGGATTCGATCGCCCTCCCAATAGACCCTGAAATCACGGTCGTCCATGTTAATTTCGTCGTGCGGCGCCTGAAGTATCGGAGGATCTCCCCATCCCCTGAGTCCCTGAAGACCGAAGTAATGGATTCCGTCGGAACGCTCGAGTGCCATCACCGTGCGATACGCCGAATAGACCTTCTTGTCGGGATCACGAACGTGGTAAGTACGGCTTCCCTCGGCATAGATCGTGGCCGAAGGCAGCCGGCGTGGGTAAAAGACCGGGAAGTCGCGGCGCACCATTTCGCTGTCCAGTGACCTGGCCACCTCCTGCCCTCCGGAAGACGCATCAACCAGACCGTCATTGTCCTTGTTGGGCAGCGGCGCGTCCTTGGGGTCTTTGGACTTCTTCTTGCCCTTCTTGCCGCGTCTCGTTTCTTTTGCCTCCTGCTTCTTCGTCCTGGCGCCATCGCCTTCGGCCAGAGTTCCGACCGGTCCGGCCTGGTCCTCGAAGCCGAGGAACTGGTCCACCGCAACATTGATTTCCTCCGGAGTCGCCTCGACGTAGGAAATATCGTTCTCGTAGGTGAAAGTCGACGGGAACTTGACTTCGACGACACTGGCTCCGCGGGAATCGAAAAGCAGCTTGAGAATCTGGAGCGACTCGTCAGAACCGGAAATGTCCGACTTCGTATTGTCGGTGAAAGCCTTGATCAGTTCGGATCGCCGCTTGATGAACTCACTGATGTTCAGACGATTGCGAACTTCGCTGACCAGGTCCTG
>CALEMO010000085.1 GCA_937910825.1 uncultured Solirubrobacterales bacterium
CTCTCCGGTTCGAGCGAAGCCAACCTGACCGAGGTTGGATCATCGAGCTGGAAGAACCTCGAAACCGAGATCCCGATCCTCGCTTTGGGGGCCAAGGTCAGGGTTGTCGCCTATGACAAGGACGGCAATCAGATCGGGCAGTCCGCTGTCGCTGACCTCGGAACTCAGGCCAGGTAACAACGGTCGCAAGGCCTGATTTACAGGTATGTAAAGAGGGGCCCTTCGGGGCCCCTCTTTTTTGCACAGCGTCCGAAACTGTATTTTTCGTTCTTGAATCATTTTGGAATCCAGGAACAGAACATTCATCCCGATTCTGCTTGCTACGGCTAGCCTGCTTGGGCTGTCGCAGGCGGCGGTGGCAAAAACGGGGTCGGCCAAGCCGGTCAGTGTCTTCCCCTCCCCCGGCACCCTGGTCGCTTCGGACTCGACTACCTTCAGCTTTCGCAACATCAAGCCGGGAAACCTCGGACCGGTGCGCTTGATCGGCTCGCTCACCGGGGTTCACCGCGGAAGCAGACTGGTACATTCGGACGGCAAAGGTGTGAGCGTCGTGCCGAATCGCGGGTTTGCGCCAGGAGAATGGGTGCGGGTATCGACTCGCCGCAGGATCAGACTCGCCAGACACGGTGATTTCAGGGTCAGGATCGGCCGTTTCTTCGGCCTTGATCAGAAGAGCAGTGTTCCCGCAATTGCCAATCGATACCCGAGGCTGCACTCACGGCCTGACCTGAAGCCGCCCACGCTCGACCTGCTGACCAGCACCCCGGAGGCGGCCGAGGGGCGGATCTTCTTCGCCCCGAAGCTGACCGGCATGACGATCGCCGACAAATTCGGCCGCATCTCCTGGTTTCGTCCTTCGGCGGACCGTGGGCGGGCCCAAGAAGTCCAGGATTTCCGCAGCCAGCAATATCGGGGCAAGTCCGTTCTGACTTTCTGGAAAGGCACTTCGAAGCGCCCGGATACCCCGCGGATCGGCAGCTTCAACATTCTCAACCGCCGATACCAGCGCATCGCCCGCTTCGGCGTCGGCAATGGCTACAAGCCCGACGGCCATGAATTCACGATCAGCCCCAGAAACACAGCCCTCGTGCTCGCTTACAGGGCAGTCAGATGGGATCTGAGGGCCTATGGCGGGCTGAAAAACGGCAGCATTTTTGACAACGTGGTCCAGGAAATAGACATCGGGACCGGTGCCGTGCTTTTTGAATGGCACAGTGCGGGCAACGTCGGGCTGGGCGCCACTGTGAGCCGCCCTGACGCGGACAACTCCTCCTGGGACTACTTCCACGTCAATTCAGTTGACGCGGACGCAGACCGGCTGCTGGTTTCGGCGCGCAAGGTCAGCACGATCTACTCAATCGACCGGGCGACTGGTCAGGTCAAGTGGCGCCTTCGCGGCGACGGCATCAAACCGGAGGCCAACGACTTCCGGATGGGCACCGGGGCCCGCTTCGGCTACCAGCATGACGCGGAACGCCTGCCGAATGGCGACATTTCACTCTTCGACAATGGTTCGGCCAAGAGCCTCTCGACGGTCCGTCCACAGTCGAGCGGCCTGATATTGAGGCTTCTGCCGGCGAAAAAGAAGGGCCGCAAAGCCCGGGCGATCCTGGTCAGGCGATTCGCCCATCCGGACGAACCGGTGATCGCCGGCTCGCAGGGTAGCACCGAAATCCTCGCCAACGGCAATGCATTCATCGGATGGGGTTCAAAGTCACGTATCACCGAGTTCACGGCCGATGGGAGCATCGCTTTCGACGCGACCTTCGAGCAGGCCCCGGTCAACTCTTACCGCGCGCACAAGGCCGCGTGGCAAGGCGTTCCGCCAGGCAGGCCGGCGATCGCCAGCAAGCGCGGATCCGAGGGCAAGCCACCGCGGGTCTGGGCAAGCTGGAACGGAGCTAACCAGATCGCAGCCTGGGTCGTGGTCAGCGGCCCCGGCCCGAAAAAACTCAAGGCGGTCGCTTCTTCGGCATGGCGCAATCTCGAAACCCGGATCCCGGTGCCGAGGCTCGACCGACTGGTCCGGGCGATCGCTTACGACCAGCAGGGCAAGAAGCTCGGCCAGTCGGCAGTGGTCAAAGTCGGCCGCCAATCCGGCTGATCAGATCCCGGCACTCCAGGGCGGAAAGCGCTGCTCGAGAGAGCTGCGCGGATCGTCCTTTGCTGCCTGAGTAGTGCTTGCGCTCGCCTTGCCAGTCTTTTGAGTCTCGATCGAAGGCACGGCCAGCTTGACCACCGACCAGTCACCGTTCTCCCCCACTCGCGGCAGCCAGCTATGGGTGCCGCGCTCCGGACTTGTCGCGGAGAGGTCTTCACACCGGTTTTTTGCTTCGGCTTCTGTCATGGAACCTCGCCGGTTCCTTCCAAAGCTAGCGTTTGCTGAGCTTCTTGATCTTGAGCACTATCCGGATCCGCTTCGACTTATTGCCCAGTTTGTCCTTCGTC
>CALEMO010000086.1 GCA_937910825.1 uncultured Solirubrobacterales bacterium
GTTGATCAGGTCTTCGCTGGCAAAGAGTTCTGCTGCATCCCGCCGGGTCACCCGGTCAGCCGCGGGTACGCCTCCTTCAACGTAGGCCCGCAGAATTCTCTTGGTCATTGCATGGGCGAGGGTGGGGCCGTTGGCGAGGCGCTCGGCGAGTTTTTCCACTTGTCCCTGGAAATCGGCGTCCGGAATGACTTCGTTGACCACATTCCAGTGCTCGAGCGTCGCGGCATCGAAAAGGTCCCCGGTCATCACGAGTTGCCGGGCCCTTCCCGATCCGGCCCGCTCGGCGAGTCGTTGCGGCCCGCCCATCGATGGGGTCAGTCCAACCACGATTTCGACCAATCCGAATTTCGCCGACTCGGCGGCGATGATCAGGTCGCAGGCCAGCGAAAGTTCGAAGGCGGCGGTAAGGGTGAGGCCGTGCGCGGCAAATACAACTGGAAAAGGCAGTGCCTCAACACGGTCGACAAGCCCCAGCAGGTCACGCCAGAGGCCGGAGGCACTGGCCGGGGTCAGCCCGCTGAATTCCTGGACGTTCACGCCGCCGGATACAACTTTGCCTTCCGCGCGGATCAGCAGCGCCCGCGGCGGATCTGCTCGCACATCTTCGACCGCCTGGTCGAGTTCGGCGATCAGCCTGGAATCGAACAGGTTGAGTGGTGGACTGTCGATCGTGATCGTCGCGAGCGGACCGTTGCGCTCAAGCGTTGCGAGGCCCATCAGATGTCCCGCAGACTGTCCAGCAGTCGCCTAAGTCCCCTGCCGAAGAGTTTTTCGTCACGCTCGGGATCGGTCACCGAAATATCGATTACCGAATCGACGGCGACCCGGGTTTGCTCGCTTGAGAGGCCCGCAGCATCGCTGGGCAAGTCATTGCGAAGGTATTCGAGTCGGTCCGGTCCGAAGCGGGGATGTTTCAGCTCAGCGTCGGCGGCAAGCCGGTTCGCTCCAAAAAGAGCTGCCTCGAATAGGTAACACGACCAGGCGTGAAAGGCCTCCGCTGCCGATTCGCCGGATAGTCTGAAGCGCGCGAACAGGTTCGCCA
>CALEMO010000087.1 GCA_937910825.1 uncultured Solirubrobacterales bacterium
GCTCCTAGGTGCGCCCCGGGAGCCGCTTGCCCTCCGTCCCCACGCATAGAAAAGGGCGGCCCTCAGGCCGCCCTTTTCGACGTTCCAGCCTGCCACCAGGCAGCAGCCCTACAGCCTTTCGACCAGCATGGCCTCGCCCTGTCCACCAGCGACACACATGGTTTCAATACCGAACTGGTGATCATCAGTTTCCATGGCGTTCAGCAGGGTTCCCATGATGCGGGCACCGGTCATACCGAACGGATGACCGAGCGCGATCGCTCCACCGTGGGTATTGAGCTTGTCCATCGGAATGCCCACCTCTTCGGAGATCGGAATCACCTGGGCGGCAAACGCCTCGTTCAACTCGACTGTATCGATGTCGTCGATCGTCATGTTGGCGCGGGACAGAAGCTTCTTGACGGCTTCGATCGGCGCCACGCCCATGTATTCCGGCTCGTTACCGGCGGTCGCAGCGGTGATGATCTTCGCCCGCGGGGTAAGGCCGAGCTCCTTGGCCTTGGTATCGCTCATGATCAGAACCGCGGCTGCTCCGTCGTTCAGCGGGCACGAGTTGCCGGCAGTGACACCGCCTTCACCGAAGGCATCGGGCAGTGACGCAAGCTTCTCGCGCATGTCGCCACCGTCGGCACGAGGGCCGTCGTCCTTGGAAACCACGGTGCCATCGGGCAGCGTAACCGGCACGATCTCGCGATCGAAGAATCCGGACTCCTGGGATTCCACAGCGAGATGCTGCGAACGCAGAGCGTAGTCGTCCATGGTCTCGCGGCTGACTCCGTACTTCTTGGCTACGTTCACCGCGGTCAGGCCCATGTCGATGTAGGCATTCGGGGTGCCATCGTTGCCAATCAGGTATTCGCTCTGGTCTTCCTGGCCAGCGGCACGTGAGCCGGCGATTTCGGCGCGCTCGTTGAAGGAGCTGACGAATTCCACGCCGGCCGCGATGTAGATGTCACCTTCACCGTTCTTGACGGCATTGGAGGCATGGCGGATTGCGTCAAGGCTTGAAGCGCAGTAGCGGGAAAACGTTACGCCGGTCACTTCCTGCGGAAGCTTCTTTGAAAGCAATACGAGAATGCGGGCCAGGTTGTAGGCCTGCTTGCCCTGCGGCATACCGACACCACAGAAAACTTCTTCGATCGCTGCCGGGTCAACTCCTGGATTGCGTTCGAGAAGCTGGTCGATGATGAATGCGCCGGTGTCATCGGGGCGAAGCGGGGCGAGTGAGCCCTTGAATGCACGGCCGATCGGGGTGCGGACGGTGTCCACGATCACTGCTTCAGACATGCTGAGGTTCTCCTTGGTCGATTTCGGCCGATGCATGGGGGGTGGGACTCGGGCCGATTCTTGTAACGCAAAGGATATTGAACTTGAGGATCCCGGGCCGGTAGATTGTCGAGGATGAGCAATCCGCCTCGAACAGGAGGGGTGCCACCGCGTCCCGGCACAGCCCCGCCCCGGCCCCAGCAGACGCCACCGCCGACGCCCCCTCCCCGCCCGCCGCAGGCCGCACCCCCGCAACCGCCAGCGGACCTGGCCACGCGTCTCGACGGCCAGCGGGGCTGGCTCAACCAACTCGAACAGTCGCTGAAGAAACGTTCGATAATCGCCCTGGTTCTGACCTGTCTCGCGGTCGGCGTCGGAGCCGCCGCCATGTACATCGCGGTTACCAAGAACAGCGACGGCGACCGGATCACGGCGCTGGAGACGAGGATCGAAGCACTGGAACTGGCCACAGGCGCGACGACCGGCGGCATCGAGCCTACGGCCCAGACCATTACTTTGGAGGCCGGGATCACCGATCCAGGTGCCAGTGTGGTGCCTGAAGGTACGACCGGATCCTCGACTACGATTCCGGCAGAGTGACCGGATCTGAACTTCCCGAAACGATCCGCTGGCAGGACGAAGGCCAGGACGGCGTAAAGCTGCTGACCATCAACCGCCCCAAACACATGAACGCGATCGGGCCGGTCGAAGCGAGGGGCCTCTTCGAGGCGCTTGAGCGATTTCGCAGCGATGAGGACGCGACGGTGCTCGTGATCACCGGCGCGGGATCGAGAGCATTCTGTGCCGGCGCCGACCTGCATTCGGTCGCCGCGATGTATGAAGACGAATCTCCTATCGAACCGCTATTCGACCCGGCCGGATCAGACCCGCGGATTCCGGCCGAAGGAAACATCGGCCCGACCCGCTGGTCCGATATCCACAAGCCGGTAATCGCAGCCGTGAACGGCGCCGCCTACGCGGGCGGGCTCGAATGGGCCTGCCTGGCTCACCTTCGAGTTGCCGACCAGCACGCGTCCTTCGGGGTCACCTGCCGCCGCTGGAACGTCGGGCTCGGCGACGGCGGCACGCAGCGCCTGCCCAGGCTGGTCGGTCTGGGACCAGCCCTCGACCTGATCATCACCGGCCGAGTGATCGGATCTGCGGAAGCAGCTTCGATCGGGTTGGTCAACCGGATCTCACCGAGCGGCAAGTGCGTCGAGCAGGCGCTGGAGCTCGCCCATCGGATCGCAGCCCTGCCGCAGCCGGCCCTGAGGACGGATCTCGAGGCGACGATGCGCGGTTTCGGCGAGCCGCTGGATCGCGGCCTCGAGATTGAAGCGCAGCAGTTCAACCGGCTGATGGGTGACCCCGAGTTGCGATCGGGGGTCGAGCGCTTCATCAACCGCGACCACCCCGATCGGGAGCCCGATGCCGAGCCGCTTCACCGTCCCGCGGCTGCTTATTCTTTCGCCGCCGATGCCCACGCAGCCACGCCCGGGAAGTTCGGAAGTGACGTCCCGTTCATCGAGCACCCCGCCAGTGTGGCCCGGATGGTCGCCGATTTCGGAGGCGACGAAATCTCCGTCTGCACGGCCTATATTCATGACACCGTCGAAAAGAGCGACGTGATGCCAGCGGACATCGAACGGACTTTCGGCGCCAGCGTGGCCGGTCTTGTCGAAAACCTGAGCGAGAACCCGGAGATCACAGACCGCACCGAGCGGCGTCTGGACCGCCGGCGGCGAGCACTCGCGGGTGGAGCCCGCTCGCGGCTGATCCTTGCCTGCGACCGCCTGGACGGAATGCGCCACATGATAGCGATGCTCGAAGAGAGAGCCGACCCCGAACTGCTCGAACTCAACCGCAGGATAGGTGAATGGCAAGTCGACCTCGATGTACTGGTCGGCCTTGAACTGCCCCAGGGTCTGACGACGGAACTCGAAATGTCGATGGCCCAGCTCCGCCGTATGGCCGGCTGAGCGTTTACAGCCCGACAGACTGCGCCAAGGTGGCACTGTCCCGGTTCGGTATGAGAAGCTTGCCGGGCCGTGTCGACCGTCCCGCAAAGCCCCAGATCGAGCCAGCCGCCAGTCATTCTTCCCGATGGCGGCTTTGGCCGGAGGTTCCGCGATGCCGTCACTTTCGGGCGGATGGAGACGGTCAGCCTCACCCACTCGCTGGTTTATTTCGGACTGCTGATCTGTGCTTTCCTGCTCGGTGGGCCACAGCCGATCACTTTCATCCTCGGCCTGGCGCATGGCCTGATCTGGATCGGGATGTCGCTTACCAGCATCCTTGCGGTCCACTACCGGATCATCAATCTGCGACTCGCCGTGGCGATCGTGCTGCTCGGCTGTGTGGCTCCATTTTTCGGTTCGGCTGAATTCATACGCCAGAATCGGGCCAGGAGCGCAAGGTGAACGGGCAGACATCCGGCGGCTTTTGCCTCGTCGGTGCGATCACAG
>CALEMO010000088.1 GCA_937910825.1 uncultured Solirubrobacterales bacterium
GTGAGCCGGGCGGCCTGATCCGGCGCCAGACCTTCGATCTGCGTGGTGCCTCCGGTGAGCTGGTGGGCGAAATCAGCCTGCTGGGGCTCAGTCAGTCCACCAACGCCGCCGAGCTCCTGGTCGAGCTTCACCTGTGCCTGATTCTGGAACAGGGCGCCGAGCGCGGCGACCCCGAAGGTCCCGCCGATCATGCGGAACATCGAAAGCACGCCTGAAGCGACGCCTGCTTTGGTTTTGGCGACCGAGTTCATCGCGGCGGTCGACATCGGCGACATGGTCAGCCCGATCCCGGCTCCGAGGATCATGAAGCCGACCCATAGGCCGGAGAACGTGGTTCCGACTTCAATCGTCGAGAAGAGGTATAGCGAAGTGGCAATAAGCGTCATGCCGACCACCATCGGCCAGCGTGGACCGATCCGGTCGGAGAGACGACCCGCTAGCGGCGCCGTGACCATGATCACCAAGGTTGTCGGCAGGAATCTGACTCCCGCTTCGAGCGCTGAATAGCCGAGGATGTTCTGCATGTAAAGGGCGAGAAAGAAGAAGACCCCCAACATCGCGAAGGAGATGATGAATGCGACCGTCACCGCGCCGATGAAGTTACGGCTCTTGAACAGCGCGAATTCGATGATCGGTGCTTTGACCCTGTTCTCGACCGCCACGAAAACGACCATCAGGAGCACCGAGGCGGCGATCAGGCCAAACACGGCGGGCGACCCCCAGCCCCAGGCGTTGCCTTCGATCAGAGCGAGCACCAGGGCGCTGAGACTCACGGTGAGCACGCCGACGCCGAGCAGGTCGACCCGCCGGCCAACGGTCGTATCGCGCGATTCGCGCACGATGAACAGGGCGGCGAGCACGGCCAGAATCCCCACCGGCAGGTTGATGTAAAAGATCGCCCGCCAGGAGACGTATTCGGTCAGGAAGCCGCCGAGCACCGGTCCGATCGCCAGCGCAAGGGCTGACACCCCGGCCCAGGTGCCGATCGCCTTGCCGCGCTCGTGCGCGGGAAAGGCGTCGGTGATGATCGAGAGCGTACCGGGCATCATGAAAGCGGCCCCTGCGCCCTGCAGCACCCTGCTGGCTACCAGTGCGAAGTCATTTGGTGCGAAGCCAGCCGTGGTTGACGCGAAGGTGAAGACGATTACGCCGACCACGAACATCTTGCGGCGACCGAAGATGTCTCCCAGGCGCCCGCCGACCGCGAGCAGCACGGCGAAAGAAAGCGTGTAGCCGTTGACGATCCATTCAAGCCCGGAAATCGTCGTACCGAGGTCCTCCTGGATCGACGGCAGGGCGACGTTAACCACTGTGTTGTCCAGCATGATCATGAACAGGGCCAGGCACATCGCGCCCAGGGTCCACCACTTGCGGTTCTCGTCGGTAATCAGGTGCTGGTATCGGCTCACTGCGGGATGACTCCTTCAAACTTTTCGTAGATCGGTGCGATGTCTTCGCGGTCGAGCAGCAGGCCGATCGCGGTATCGAGGTGCTGACGCTGCTCTTCGGTGAGTTCGGATGCGAACTCGATCACGCCGGCAGCGCGGCTATGGAAGAAGCGGTTGACGATTTCGTTGCCCGACTCGGTCAGGGCCACCCGGCGGCGACGCCGGTCGTCCGGATCTTCGGATCGGGTGACCAGGCCCTTTCGAACCAGGCCGTCAACTGCCCTGCTGAGCGATGGCATCGATGTCCCGAGACTCTCGGCGAGCTCTTGAATGTAGGGAGCGTCGTCGGGGTCGGTCGTATGCAGCTCCATCATGCCTTTGAACTGGACGAACGAAAGACCGAGTTCATCGATCTCCCGCAAAAACTGGCCACCATCGTTGTACGAGAGCAGGTGGCGGAAAAGAACCCCGACCCGGACCGCAGTCTCGCGGACCTCTTCGGAAACTTCACCTGCGGTTGGAAAGCTGGCTTCGGTTTCTGCTTCAGCGGGGACCATCCGATTATGTTTCCACTTTGGCAACCATTTAGCAAGTAGAAACATTGCTTAAGTGATACATATCACTCGGGCCACGCGCACGCCATACTTGCCCGCGGAAATCAACCAACTGATCGAGCCGGCAAGTCCGACCAATCAAGGGAACGCTCTATGAACAAGAAGCTCCTGCTTTTCACCACGGCGTTCGCCTCGGCCGCATTAATTGTTGCCGGATGTGGCGGCAATGACTCTTCGTCAGATGAGCCGGCGCCCACCAAGACCGCGTAAATCACCGAGGCCGATGCGGTCTGTGCCGCTGACCAGCCAGAGTTCGCCGCGATCACCGACGCGGTCGACGAAGCCCTCTCGAAGGTCGAAGAGGACCCGAGTGCCCTCGGCGACGCCGCGACCTTGCAGGACGTGAACCAGATGGCCACCGACTACGGACTGACCGTCTGCGGTAATTAGTGCCACCGGGCGATGAGCAAACTGAGGAACACCTGCCAGGAGGAATCCGAAAATGGCCTTTGAGAAACCCCCCTTCAACGACGTCGACGATGCCGACCTGAACCGGCTCGCAACCGCGCTTCAGGAGGATCGCCCACTGACCGACACCGACTTCACCGAGAAACTCGACAGAGCCGTCGCCGACCACTTCGCGATCGCTGACCTCAGGGCACGCAGCCAGCAGACCGATGACATCACCGCGCCGACCCTGAATACGCAGGACAACCTTCAGACTTCCCCGGCGCGGGTCCAGAGTCTGGTCGCTCAGCTTGCCGAAACAACGACCGACGAAGAGCGCTATCAGGTCGAAGGAGAGCTCAGCCGCGCTCGCCGCAAGGTCTCCCGACTCCAGACCAGGCTGGACCGGCTCGAACGCCGGGTCAGCCTGACTCCGGGGGCGGTTACCGTCCAGACCGGTGGCAAAAGCGGCTCGGACGATGGCGGCTCATGGGGCTTCACTGATGCGATCGACGACGCCGGCAAGATGCTCGCAATCTCGGCCGGAGTCGCCCTGGCGCTGAACCGGGCGTGGGTCCGCAGCTCCCATCGCCGCGCCCTCAAAGAAAACTGAACCGGGGGAGATTCGGCAGCTCGTAACTGCCGAATCTCCCCAAGTGCGAGGGGTTAGCCCTCGTAGGGCTCGAAGTCAGTCTTGCGGGCACCACAGACCGGGCAGAACCAGTCTTCAGGGATGTCTGCAAATGCGGTCCCTGCCGGGATTCCGCCGTCCGGGTCGCCCTCGGCGGGATCGTAGATCCAGCCACAGGAGACACAGATCCAGAGGCTTGTGGTTACGGTGCTCATTCGAGGCAGGATAGCCAAGCTGGCTTCACGGCGGTACGGTTAGCCCGTGGTCAGACTGCCGGAGCCCGGACCATCGGAAGGAATCAACCTCGGCCAGCCGACGCAACCACGCAAGGCTGCGACGGTCATCCTGCTGCGGGACAGCGAGCGCGATGGATCACTTGAGGTGCTGCTGCTGCGCCGCTCCGAAACCGCCCGCTTCATGCCGAACGTCTGGGTATTTCCTGGAGGGGCACTCGACCCCGAGGACGGCGAAGGCATCGAAGGGCTGGCCACCTGCGCCAGACGCGAACTTCACGAAGAGAGCGGCATCGCCTTGCCCTCCCACAAAGAGTTGGTGACTTTGGCCCGCTGGGTGACACCCGAGGTGGTCAAGACCCGTTTCGATACCTGGTTCTTCCTCGCCGCTGCGCCGGGCGGCACCCTGGCCGTGCCGGACGGCACGGAAATGAACGCCGAGCGCTGGATATCACCTGCTCAGGCGATCAGCGAATACGAAAGCGAGCGCTTCCCGATCGTATTCCCGACCCTGAAGCAGCTCGAGGCCCTGGCACCCCATGGGGATGCGGGTACCGCAATGGCCGCCGCGAAGGCCGATCCCAACGCGACTCGTCAGGTCCTGCCCAAGGTGATCGGCGACGAGCGCCACCACCGGGTCGTTTTGCCGCATGAAGACGACTACCCGAGCTAAAGCTCCTGGCCCTCATCCGCCGATGCTGTGAACAGGCGGTCGGCATGGCTGACCACCCGTCCCTCGAGGAAAATGAGGTACACGAGCGCCTGAAAGATCCAGGCTGCGGTAAGCGCCGAATGAAGCGACTGCGAGTCCTCCGCGCAATTGATCTTCTCGAGGATCGCGGCGTCAAGCAGATCTGACACGGGACCCGGCTCAGGCAGCGGGTCCGAGTTGGCGATCGCCCGCGAGCACTCCAGGTACCAGTCCCGGGCCTGATCGTTGAGCGCAGCCAGCTCCAGACCCAGACCCAGACCACCGGGGGCCACGTACCAGGGCTTCAGCAGCATCATCCGGAATGCATACGACAAGCGCCTCAGCCGCGCCGAACAGGCAGCCAGGGCAATCAGGCTTTCCGGATCGGAGCGGGCGGCCGAGCTTTCGTCGAGATACTGCCTGACCGCGGCATCGAGCCGGTTCGAAGCGGCCGTGGCCTCGGCGCTGACCGGATCGGACGAATCCACCACCTGCCCGACGATCGCTGCCTGAATCCGGTTGTCGACCAGGCGGGACGATGATGAGAAGGAGTCGCCGAGGCATTGCCGGAGTAGCTCGCTGGCACCCCGCGGCCACATCAACGCTCCTACCGCGAGGCTCACGGCACAGCCGGTCGCGATGTCTTCGATCCTGACCAGGCCGACTTCTACCCCGATCGGCTCGATCAGGTTGAAGAGGACCATCACCATCACCGAAAAGCCTGCCTGGCCAGCTCCGAACGAGAACGCCCGGGGGGCAAATCCGGCGAAGAATACGGACAGCGGCAGGGCAATCCAGAGCAGCGCCTGGTTCTCTCCGATCAGGATGATGAAAACGCTCCCTACCGTGAGGCCGACAACCGTGCCGACCAGCGCCGAAACCACACTGCCCTCGGTCCCCACCGAATTGGATCTGAGCACGGAAAGCGTCCCGAGCACGACCCAGAATGCGTTTTCCGCGGAGATCAGTTCAGCGACAAAGACCGCGACGGCGATCGCGATCGCCCCCCTGAGGCTGTTGCGCAGCCAGACCGACTGCTGGTCAACGTGCTCGACCAGGAGCTGCTCGGTTCTTTCCACCTCTTTTGTGCCCAACCGGAAAACTCTGCGCCAGCGTTCTCCAAGCGGACCGGAGGCCCTCACTCCACCGGAAGCGACCTCGGCAAAACGGGCGACCTCGGCGACCGAAAAGGAAAGTGCGCGCAGCCAGAAAGTTCGGGAGAGGTCGTTCCTGAGCTCACCTCGACCTTCATTGCCTCCCTGGACCTTCGCCGTGAAGTCCAAGACAAGTTCGTCCCGGGACTGGTCGAGTCGCTGCGTATCGGCGGTGGCCTCCCGGTTGAGGATCACCTGCGCGCTTCTCGTGAGCACGTCGGCCGAGGCGCCGCGCACCGTCGCGCCAGCGGGCCCGTCGTCCTGCACCAGCCTGGGCTGACGGCGCCGGATCTGGCCGACCAGCCAGCTCAGCTCATCGATCAGGGCGGCCAGGGCGGCGGCGGAACCGGTCGGTCCGGTCGGTCGTTGTGGTGTGGCCAGGAACCGCTTGCGTAGCGTCCGGATCGAATCCACGGCCCGTTCTGCGGCTTGGTCGTCCCCCGGTTCGGCAACAAGATCAGCCAGGGCCAGGCAGGCGCGTGAGCACCCGCGCTGAAGCTCCGCCACCCACGTTGTGCGCCAGACAAGGAAGATCGAGGCGACTGCGATCACCCAGGCAATCGCCCAGCCATAGAGGCGATCATCGATCGCGGAGATTTCGGCCGGGATCATCAAAGAAAGCGCTAGCATCAATATCGCCGTATTGCGCGCTGCCGCGAGGTAGCTGTTGACCACGCCGGCGAAGAAGATCAGGAAAGTCACCAGCGCCGAAACGGCCGTCGCCACGTAGATGTCGTTCGAAGAAACCGTCCCGATCGCAATCAGGACCATCCCGGCAAGTCCCATGCCGAAATAGGCGAGGATACGGGTACTGGTTCGGCCGCCGAAGGCGACCAGGCAAATCAGGGCAAAGGACCCGAACGCCGCGAAGGTGGGTGAGTGATCTCCCCCGACCAGCAGCGTGGCCACCGCAAAAGCGGCAGGAACCGCAATCCCGGCACGCGCCGCGTTCTTGAGGGCCGCCGGGTCAGGGCGCCATTCAGTCAGTTGGGAAAGGCGCGAGGCCAGCATTCCAGGGACCGCCCGAGTAGATGTGGTAGCCGGACTCTTCCATCTCCGAGTGAAGTCGGCGAAAAAGTTCGCCGGCGTTGGCAAGCGCCAGCTTGAGCTCGGCCTCGGTGCGCTCACGCAGCCGCCAGAGGAACCAGAACTGCCGGTCGTTGATACCGAAATCGCATTCGCGATCAATCGTCGTCAC
Source organism: uncultured Solirubrobacterales bacterium (assembly GCA_937910825.1). Classification (GTDB taxonomy): domain Bacteria; phylum Actinomycetota; class Thermoleophilia; order Solirubrobacterales; family 70-9; genus 67-14. The sequence goes on from CALEMO010000088.1 coordinate 6,297, forward strand.
CCAGTCGAGGAAGGCCGGGGAAAAAAGCTCTCGCAGGCTGCCCGGGTCGTAGCCGTCGGGCACCGTGGTCAGGAAGCGCCGGTTGAACTCGAGCGACTCGAAGTCGACCCTCTTCCGGGAAACTCGATTCTTGATGAACTCGTCCGGGCGCGCTTCGATCGACTCGACGTTGAAAGCATCGATCACTTTTGCCAGGTCCGGCATGTGGGACTTGGCCAGTACCGCCGAGGGCACCACACTCTTGCGGAACAAACGCCCGACCTCGACTTCATCCGCGTCGCAGCAGGCACCCCAGAAGTCAGGGGCCAGCTCGCCGGTCAGACGATTGGAGCCGCCGACACATAGGGCGACCGGGCCGTCGGCCGGGTTGATCCCGCCCACTGGCTCATACCTGGACTGGCCGGCTCCCTTGTAGCCGGAGACGATAGTTGCCCAGCTCTCTGCTTCTGCCGCCATCGGCCCAGCCTATCTGTCCGGGGGCTGCACCTCCGGGGCGCAGATGCGGGGTAGGATGAAGGCCGTATTTCATACCCGGCCTTAGGAGACCTGAATGACAGTCGCAATAATCGTGATCGTCGCGTTGATCGTGATCGTCGCTCTGTGGTGGATCGCCACCCGGAACGGGATCATTTCGTCGCGCAACCGTGTCGAAGAGTCGTGGAGTGGAATCGACGTCCAGCTGAAACGCCGCCATGACCTGATCCCGAATCTGGTCGAATCGGTGAAGGGCTACGCCACGCATGAGCAGCAGGTCTTCGAGAACGTGACCAAGGCCCGGGCTGAAGCGATGGCTTCGACCGGCGTCGAAGACACGGCCCAGACCGAGTCAGCGCTGACCAGGGCGATGGCCGACCTGCGCGCGGTCGCCGAAAACTACCCCGACCTCAAAGCGACTGAGAATTTCCAGCAGCTCAGCCGTAACCTGTCCGAACTCGAGGACGAGATCCAGGCCTCACGCCGGATCTACAACTCGAACGTGCAGGGCTACAACACCAAGATCCAGCAGTTCCCGACCTCGATCATCGCCAACCAGGGCAACTTCGGGGCCAAGGAATTCTTCGAGATCAGCGACGCCGCCGAGCGCGAAACGCCTTCGGTCAGCTTCTAGCTTTCGACGGAGCCTTCATCTTCCGGCCCGGGCGCTCCGGCCGCATCTGCGGTTCGGGGCGCCCTGCCGAACAGCGCCGCCCACCAGACCTTGGTCAGCTCGGCCGCGACTGAATCTGCGGAGCGCCCGCCGGCGCCGAGGTTGAGCTGAAAGCTGCGCTCGCTCATCAGCACCAGACCGTTCGCGAGCGCATCGGGATCCAGCGACGCATCGACCGAGCCATCCCGCTGACGCTTTCTGATCTCGGCCGCCGTGCCGTCGGTGACGGTTTCAAGCAGCACCGCCCAGAGTTCCCGCACCTCTTCGTCGTAAGTGGCGGTCTCGAAGGCCAGTCCCAGAAGTTCCGAGTTGTCGGCGTAGACCCTGGCCATGTCATAGAGCGCCTTCTCGACACCGCGGCGGGCGTCGCCCTCCGGCCAGCAGCTGCCCAGCCGGTTCTGGTGGCTGGCGATCAGGTCTTCGAGGGCGCCGAGCAGAAGTTCTTCCTTGTCGCCGAAGTAGACGTAGAAGGCACTGCGCGACACACCGGCCGCCCGGGTAATGCCTTCGACGGTCAGGTCCTTGAAAGAGCCGGCGACCGCCTGATCCATCGCCGCCTGGATCAGATCCTGCCGGGTCCGCTCATGCCGGCGTCGGCGATTGTGTCGGCGCTCAAGTGAATTCGGCACCGGTCAAGCATATGCCGCCCTACTTCTTCTTGTTCTTGCCCTTGATTTTGAACTTGATTTTCTGGGCCGGCGTTGAGTTGAATGACTCGTCGGTGAAATAAGCCAGGGCGACGTACTTGCCCGGCTTGGCCCGGAACTCGCCGGTCCGCTGGGCGAACTTGACCCTGTTATTGCCGATGTGGTTGCTCCAGTTCTGGAATCCGGCGAACTTGCGCACCGTCTTCTTTTTCTTGCCTTTGCCCTTCTTGACCAGCTTGTAGAAATCGGCGGAGCCGGTGCCGCGCTCGTTGATTCCGAAGTTGAGCCCGGTGCCATTGCCTTTGTGGCCGATCACCGATTTCGTGACGTAAACGACCTCTACGTTCGGGATTTCGAAATCGTAGTTGAGCGCAGGCTGCGGACCCGGATCGGATTCGGGGTTTCCAGGTGTGTTCGAAACGACTACCGTCCCGTTCACCGAGGCATGCAGCTTGCAGACGAACGAATAAACACCGGGTTGGTCAAAGGTGACCGAAAAGGTGTCCCCGAGCGGATGGGGCCTGACGTTGCCGGGGTCGGAGTTCCACTGGGTCGCGTTCGAGGGCTCGCCGGTTACCGAATGCATCGTGTCCGGTCCGATCCAGTCCCAGGTCACGGTTTCTCCCAGATCGACCTGGAGCTCGTTGTTCGACCATTGGAAGTCAGCGATCGATACCCGTGTATTAAGCGCCTGCGCAGGAGAGGTCATCGACAGCGAAAAGGCTGCCGTCAGGGCGACCGCGAGCAGTGCCGAGAGCTTCCGGTTTACTCGACGAGGTACCAACCGCTCATCCCGTTGTGGAGGTGGGAGAAGACGTGGCAGTGGTACAGCCAGCGCCCCGGATTGTCTTCGATGAAGCGTGCCCGGAACGAATCGCCCGGTCCGAGCGTCTTGTTATCGACGATCGCACCCCCGGGTTCTTTCCAGCGATGGCCGTGGATGTGGAAGGTATGGAAGTTGTCATCGAGCGCGTAGACGTGGAAGGCCACGTCGTCCCCGATGTTGGCCTGGAAGGTCGGTGTATTACCGGTGAAGGAGCGTCCGTTCACGCAGTCGAATGCGGCCGGCAGACCAGTTGCCGGCGGCAGGAAGCTGTGGAATCCGACGAAGAATTCCTTGTCGGGCGGCGTCTCGTTCGGATCGCGGATCACCATCGGACCAAAGAGTCCCTTGTAAAGCGGGATCGGATCCATCGGGCCATGGTCGTGATACATCCAGGTGCCTTCGGTACCTTCCGGGCATTCCCAGACATACGTGAAGTCACGATTGGTCTGGACGAAGCCGCCCGGGTCCGTCCAGTAACCCTTGTAGGCACCGTCCATTTCGTTCGAATAGAACATCCCGTGCGGGTGCATGGTCACTGGAACCGGGCAGAGGTTCCTGAAATGAACGACCACTGTGTCGCCGACGTTCGCCTCGATCAGCGGACCGGGAACCGTCGCCTCGCCGATCGGCTCACCGAAGCCCGAGGTGTACTGCCGATAGGCGTACGCGGTGAAAGAAGTCTTGCCCTTCTTGATCGTCTGGTTCAGCATCTGGTCGCGCTTCTTGCCGTTGCTGTTCGCGGGAATGATGTTCCAGCGCCGCTGCTCGGCAGCGATCCAGTACTCCTTGCGGTTGCCGGTCACGGCAGCCGCCTTGACCAGGCCCGGGTTCTTGTTTGCCGCCGCTACCTTGGGCGGGATCGTAACCCCTGTGGCGAGCTTCTCTACGTCCGCCTTCTGGTTGAGGTAGACCTTCTGGCCGCCGATCGTGCAGAGCAGGGCACCACCGGCTACCCCGAGGAAACTGCGGCGGTCGATCTGACTGAAGCTCATGCTCTTTCCCTACTTGGAAACATCGACCTGCATCGTCATCAAGTGATGAATCGAGCAGACGAATTGATATGTGCCAGGCACGGTGAACCCGCGCTTGAAACTGAAACCCACAGAAGGCGAGCTCGGCGTGCTGAAGTCCAGACGCTTGACCCCTTCCGGGCCGGTGACCAGGTTCACATTGTGGGCGTCATGGTTGATGTCATTCCACACCCAGAGGATCGTATCGCCGGTCTTGATGTTGACCACGTCGGGGCTGAAGTACTTGTCCCGGACGTCGATCGTGGCCGCGGGCGGGTCCTCGGAAATTACTGGCGCCGGCCTGAACCTGCGCTTGACGCGCTTCACGCAGGACTTGCGGCGGCTCTTTGACTTCAGCTTGCGGCACTTGCGAAGGGCCTTCTTGCTGGCCTGCTTCTGCTTGCCGGTGAGGCCGGAAATGGCCGCGCCGGAGGTAGCCGGCTCGCTTGACGCGCCTTTGGATAACGTGGCAGCAGCCGTGCCGGTCGCTCCCGCGACCAACACGAACACCGCTGCCAACATCAATCCGAATTTACGCATGCTGAAACGAATCTCCTAGTTGGAGACGTTCACTTGCATCGTCATCAGCGTATGCAGCGAGCAGACGAAGTCGTAATTGCCTGCTTTGGTAAACGTACGCTTGAACGAGTAGCCCTTGTCGGCGGTGGTCTGCGAGGCAAAATCGCCACGCGAAACACCACTCGGACCCGTGACCAGGGTCACGTTATGCGGTTCGAAGCCGCCGATATCTGCCCATGACCACTTGATTGCGTCATTGACCTTGAGATCGACCTGGCCGGGAACGAAGTAGTCATCGCCCAGCTTGACAGTCTTCGTAGCACCCGTCGGGGTGCTGCCTGTGTTGTTCCTGGCGATCTTTTTGTACTTGTTGTTGACCTGCTTCTTGCACTTCCTGGCCTTCTTCTTGTTGCACTTCTTCAGCGCCTTCTTCTTCTGCTTCTGCTGCTTCTTGGTCAGGCCGCTGATCGTGGCGCCAGACGCATCGGCGCCAGTCGCAGCGGTGGCGGGAGCAGCACCGGCCGCCCCCACGGCCAGTGCTACCAGTCCTGCCACCAGAATCCCTGGCAACCGCTCAATTGGCGGTGATTTCAA
>CALEMO010000089.1 GCA_937910825.1 uncultured Solirubrobacterales bacterium
GGCAGCGGATCCCCGGCCTCGAGCCCCCGCTCGATTACGAAAAGATCCACGGTGGACTCTCCAACCTGACCTACCTGGTCAGCGACCAGTCGGGTTCCCGCTGGGTCCTGCGCCGCCCTCCTCTCGGAAAGCGCCTGGGGTCGGCCCATGACATGGGCCGCGAGGTCCGCGTAGTCAGAGCCCTGGTCGACACGCCGGTCCCCGTACCACCGGTGGTCGGTTTCTGCGAGGACGACGAGGTGACTGGAGCACCGTTTTACGCGATGGAATTCGTCGAAGGGCCGGTTATCCGGGGTCCCGAGCAGGCCGCTCTCTTTCCAGATGCCGCCCAGCGGCGGCGTCTGGGCGAGGGTCTGGTTGAAACGATGGTCGATATTCACGCCGTGGACCCGGGCGAAGTCGGCCTGGCGGATCTCGGTCGGCCTGGCGGCTACGTCGAGCGGCAGCTCAAGCGCTGGTCAGGCCAGTGGGAAAAATCGAAAACCCGCGAACTGGACGTGGTCGAATCAGTTCACCAGAGCCTGCTCAAGCGGATTCCAGAGCAGCGTGAGACGACGATCGTCCACGGTGACTATCGGCTCGACAATGTGATCTACAGCCCGCTCGGCGAGGTAGCAGCCGTGGTCGACTGGGAGCTCTGCACCCTCGGCGACCCCCTGGCCGACCTCGGGTTGCTGATGGTCTACTGGATGGAGGCCGAGGACCAGCCCAATCCGTTCTTTCATCCGGCCACGAGCGAGCCCGGCTTTTCGAAAAAAGCGGAGCTGGCTGCCTACTACGCAGAGGTATCCGGCCGCGACATCTCCGGGCTGGACTACTTCGTCGCGCTCGGCTACTGGAAGCTCGCGATCATTCTCGAGGGTGTGCTGGCCCGCTTCCAGAAGGGTCAGTACGGCAAGGATTCCGACAGCAACGCGGCGGCTGCAATGGACGAATTCCGCAAGGGAGTGGGGACTCTGGCCGAAGGTGCGGCCGAAGCGGTCACCCGCATCCGCAGCTGAGGGTCCGCTGGGTCAGGCCTCTGCTTTCTTGAGCTGCCGGCCGACTTCGCGCCGGGCAATCACCATCTTGTGAACTTCGTCCGGGCCGTCGGCCAGACGCAGCATGCGGCTGTAGCGCCACATCATGGCTAGCGGCGTATCGTCGGTCATGCCGAGGGAACCGTGCACCTGGATCGCCCGATCGAGCACATCCATCACCATGTTCGCGGCGACCACCTTGATCATCGAGATCTCCTGGCGGGCGGCACGCTTGCCGAGCGTATCCATCTTCCAGGCCGCGTGCAGGGTCAGCAGGCGGGCCTGGTCGATCTCCATGCGTGACTTCGCGATGAAATCCTGTACAAACTGCTTGTCCGACAGCGGACCACCAAAGGCTTCACGGCCAGCTGCGTAGACACACATCATCTCCAAGGCACGCTCGGCGGTTCCGATCGCTCTCATGCAGTGGTGGATGCGGCCAGGGCCGAGGCGGTCCTGGGCGATCAGGAAGCCGGCACCTCTTGCACCGAGAAGGTTCGAAGCCGGGACCCGACAGTCGTTGTATTTGATCTCGCAGTGGCCGGGGCCGGTGCTATGGCCCATCACCGATATTGGCCTGACCAGCTCGTAGCCGGGGGCATCGGTGGGTATGAGGATCATCGAAGCACGCGTATAAGGATTGCCTTCGGGCTCGGTAATCACCATCGCTATCGCAAGGCTGGCCCCGACCGCACCGCTGGTGAACCACTTGTGCCCGTTGATCACCCATTCGTCGCCCTCGAGCACTGCGCTGGCGGCGAGTTGTGTCGGGTCCGAGCCCGCCGTAGCCGGTTCGGTCATTGAAAAGCAACTACGAATTTCGCCTTCGAGCAGCGGGAAGGCCCACTTGTCCTTCTGCTCGTCGGTCCCGTGCTCGACCAGAATCTCGGTATTGCCGGTATCGGGCGCAGCGCAGTTGAAGGCCATCGGGGCGACGGCGGGGCTGCGGCCCATCTCTTCGCAAAGCATCGAGTAGTCAAGATTGTTCATGCCGGGGCCATATTCGTCATCCGGCAGGAAAAGATTCCAGAGGCTTTCGGCTTTCGCAATCTTGCGGATCTCGATCAGGTCATCCGGGTAGGGGACCCCCTCTTTGACTTCACGATCGAGCGAGCCGAGCAGTGCTCCTTCGTTCGGATAGACGTATCGATCCTGGAAGGCTCGAACACGTTCAAGCAGGGCAGTTATCTCTGGGCTTGGTTCGAAATCCATGCCGTCAGGCTACTGCTCGCCGCCGGTACCGGGCAAAGAGCTCGCCTTCGGCTTCGGACAGACTCACAAGGTCAAGCCCCACCGGGGCGGGCAACTCACCCTCCAGCATGCGCGGCGCATCGCTTTCCCCGGTCACCATCGGTGAGATCGTCACGAAGAAGTCGTCTACCGCGTCGGCTGCCACCAACTGGCCAAGCAGGTGAGGGCCGCCCTCGCTGAGCACCGCCCGTACGCCCTGTTCCTGGCGCAGATATTTCAGGACCTCGGTTATGCGGATCGGACCTTCGACGGTCACCACACGCAGGCTGGTCTCGGTTTCAGGGGGACTTTTCGCCTGGTTGGAGAAAACGAGGACCCGACCCTCGCCGTTGGTGAAGAGCGGGGCATCGAAAGGCAGGTCCAGCCTGCCGCTGATGATCACCGCGAGTGGATCCGGAGACAGGCCGCTGCGCTCGCGAAGCGCGCGAGCCTCGGGATCCCTGACCAGACGCCCGTACCGCTCTGCCCGCATCGTGCCTCCGCCGAT
>CALEMO010000090.1 GCA_937910825.1 uncultured Solirubrobacterales bacterium
CAAAGGGGTCCCTCGGAGATTGTCCGGTGGACCTCAGTCCGATTGCCGATCACGATTCACCGGTCAGCAAAGTCCAGGACGAGGTCCTTTTCACTTTCGACGACCATCAGTCGGGAAGTGCCTTCCGCAACGTCGCGCCGCAGCCGAACCGGATCCGGGCGGTGCGCTCGCCGAAGGCCATGTTTGCCGTCTACATGGATGAAACCGGTGAGAAGGACCCTCAGTTCGAGCTGTATGACATGGAACGCGATCCGAACCAGATGGACAATCTGGTCGATCGCGATACAGGTGGTGCCATCGCCGCCGGGGATTTCCCCCTGCTGGAGCAGATGCGTTCGGCGTTGAGGCGACGCAGCAGGCGCGCCGGGGCAGACTTGCCACCAGGGTTCTAAAAACAGCATTCAGGGAAGATGCCCCTGAATGCTCTCCTGGGCCACGAGCCAACCCCTTCTTGCCACGTCGGCAGGGTTTTCTTTCGCCGAGCCATATGCGGTCGGCCTCGTTTTCGCCGGCCTCGTGCTTTTCACCGCCATCTGGGCGCTGTCGAGCCAGCATGAGCGGGCGCTGAGCCCGGCAGCCGTATACCTGCTGCTCGGGGCGCTGGCTTCGGGCGGGCTTCACCTTTTTGGAATCGGACTTCTGGATCCGATCGAAGAAGCGCCGCTGATCGAGCGCCTGAGTGAATTCGCGGTGATAGTCGCGCTTTTCGGGGCAGGTCTTCGCCTGGATCGCCAACTCGGCTGGAAGAGGTGGCGTTCGACCCTTCTTCTGATCGGCGTAGTCATGCCGGTGACGATTATCGCTGTGGCGGCTTTCGCAAACGTCTTCATGGGCCTTTCCCTGGGTGCCGCGATCATCCTCGGAGCAGCGCTGGCGCCGACCGATCCGGTGCTGGCCCGTGAGGTCAAGGTTGGTCCGCCCGGTGAAGGCGATGGTCCCGAGACCCATTTCGCGCTGACTTCCGAAGCGGGTCTGAACGACGGCCTCGCTTTCCCGTTTGTATTCCTCGGGATTTTCGTCAGCGCCGAGGGTGGCTTCGCTTGGTTCTCGGAGTGGTTTGCCGCCGACGTCGTCTACGCGATCGCGGTCGGGTTGCTGATCGGGGTCCTTGGCGGCCGAGCGATCGGTGCGGGCTCCGACTGGCTGCGTCGCCGCGGCTGGCTGAAGCCCCAGTTCGACGGCTGGCTAGCGTTGGCAAGTGTCCTGGCGATCTACGGAATTGCCGAGGTGGCCGGCTCATACGGATTTCTGGCAGCGTTCGCGGGCGGCCTGGCCTTCCGGCGCTACGAGTGGGATCACGAAGCACATCGCCGGGTACATGACGGCGCCGACCTGGCGGAGAACGTCACCGAACTCGGAATGATCCTGCTGCTGGGCAGCACGGTAACAATTGCCGGGCTGGCTGCCCCGGGAATTGCCGGCTGGCTGCTGGTGCCGTTTCTCCTGCTGCTGGTGCGGCCGCTGGCTGTGGCCGCTGCATTCGTCGGCTCCGATGTGAGCCGAAAAGAGCGGGCGCTGATCGGGTGGTTCGGAATCCGGGGAATCGGCTCCTTCTACTACGCGGCCGTTGCGATCAACGCTGGAGTCCTGACCACATCGGAGACTTCGATCATCTTCTGGACGATCATCGCCTGCGTCGGCGTATCGATAATCGTCCACGGGATTTCGGCCCGTCCTGCGATGTCAGGCATCAACTCAAAGATTTCAAAACCAGGCCGCCACGGGTAGCTGGTGACATGCCAGAATGGGGGCCAAGCGAACCGAACGCATCTATGCCAGTCGAACGGAAAATCAGCAAATTTGTAGCTATTGGCGACAGCCAGACTGAAGGTGTCGGCGACTTTTATCCGGATGGGTCCGAGCGTGGCTGGGCTGACCGCTTCGCCGACAACCTGGCCCGGTCGCAGCCAGACCTGCTCTATGCGAATCTCGCGGTGCGCGGCAAGAAGATCGCCGAGATCCGCGAAAAGCAGTTGGCCGCGGCGATCGAGCAGAAGCCGGATCTGGTCAGCCTGATCGCCGGACTCAATGACATGATCCGGCCCGGCTTCCAGCTCAGTGAGACGATCGCCCATATGGACGATATGCAGGCCGCACTTCGCAACATCGGGGCCAGGGTCCTGAGCATCACCTACCCTGATCCGCAGGGTCTGGCGCCGATCGGCAGGTTTCTACACGAGAAGACCATGGAGTTCAACCAGGAGCTGAGGCGGGTAGCCGCGAAAAATGACGTGCTGCTGCTTGACCTTGAAAGCACTCCGATAACGAGCGATCCGCGATTCTGGTGCGCTGATCGCCTTCACCTGAACCCTGAAGGACACCGTCGTCTGGCGGTCGGTATGGCGTCTCTGGTCACCCAACCCGGCGAGGACTGGCTGGAACCGTTGCCGTCGCGTCCGGAACCAGGTCGGCTGCGCCGTACGGCGATCGACCTGCATTGGGGCTGGGCGTTTTTCATGCCCTGGGTGGGGCGGAGGATCGTCGGGCGTTCGTCCGGGGACGGCCGCGAAGCGAAGCGGCCGCAGCTGCTTCCGGTCAGTCCCGGCTACGCTCAGGCAGCGCCCTGAGCGCCGCCCATGCGGCTTCGCCAAGCGCCTGCGAATAAGCAGACAGCGGTTTCTTCAGGCGATCTGCCAGGCCGAGCTTCGCGATCTCCTGGGTCGGGGCGAAGATCACCGCGTGCATAAGGCTGAAAGAAACGGCAGGCAGTATTCCGTTCTCGGCCTGAGTGTCGATCCAGGTCTTCATCGACGCGAAGTATTCGCGATTGGAGGCGACCAGCCGGTCACGGTGCGGACCGGCCATCACATCGTTGCGGTGCCTGGCGACAAGCCGCGCGGTTTCGCGGTTCGATTCCGTCCAATCCAGATGAAGGGCGACCAGCCCTTTGACGGCGGACTCCGGGTCGGCGGCATGGTTTTCGATCACTTCGATCGAAAGTCGCTGGTAGGCCTCGAGCGCGTCGATGACGGTTTCCGCCCGATCGCGTTCTTGATCTCCGGATGGGGAGCTCAAGCTGCCTTCCCGGAGACCTGCTCACCGTTCTTCAGCAGCAAGCCACGAATGTGTTCTTCGTCGAAATCGGCCGGAACGGTCGACTCGATGAAGTCGCGCAGCAAGTCCACGAAGCGGTCCGGTTCATCGTTGAACGGGAAATGGCCCGCGTCTTCGAACAGTTCGTAGCGGCTGCCCGGCATCAGTTCATGCGCAAGCTGGCCGTGGGACGACGGGATGATGCGGTCGTTCCCGCCCCAGACGATCAGTGACGGAATGTCATGGGAAAGGTAAAGACGGTCCTTCGCACTCACCTTCTGGCCACCCGGATCGATTACCGAGCGCACGGTGTTGAGAAAAGCCCGCCGGGCATCGGCTTTGGTGAGCGAGGAGAAGCCTTCGGAAACGCCCTCGACATCAGCGCTCGGACGCAGTCCGATCGCGTTCAGCACCCCGCGCAACTTCAGTGCGGCTTCGTGAAGTGGGGCCGCGAATAGAAACGGCAGGACGAACTCCGCACCTGGAAGGGTCGCCGCCCTGAGGACGATGCTCACTTCGCGGTCGATGCCGCCGGAATCGACCAGGACGAGTCGGTCGACACGATCGGGGAACTGGTAGGCGTACTGGAGGGCGATGCCTCCGCCCAGCGAGTGGCCGACGACCGTCGCTTTCGGGATTTCCAGCGCGACCAGCAGATCGCGTATACCGCTTGCATACGCACCCAGCGAGTAATCGCCCTGCGGCTTGGCCGAGCGGCCATGACCGAGCAGGTCGGGAGCGACCACCGTGTACTGCTCTGCCAGACGCGGCATCACCCGCTTCCACGTCCGGGAACTCGACGTTATGCCGTGGATCAGGACAATTGGCGGCCCGGAACCGGCGATGTGGTAGGTCACCGGCTGGCCATGGATTTCAATCATCTCTGGTGGACTCACCCAGCCAGTCTCGCACTACGACGCCCATTCGAGTGTTAGTTGCCTCCACTTCCGCTTTTCCTCTTCATCGCTAGGATCGCGACGATGAGCCGAATCCGACGCCTTCGACGTGAATCAGCAGGGGCGGACCGGCTGAGCTTCACCAGGTGTCGATGAAGCGGCGCTCCCGTGCCGGCTTCGGGCTGCCGGCGGCGGCGAAGGTCGCGCTTATGACCCGCCGGGTGTCGGCCGGGTCAATCACGTCGTCGATTTCGAAAAGCGTTGCCGCGTTGAGGGCTTTGGCATTTTCCAGGGCCATTTCGGTCAGCTCCCTGACCTTCTTCTCCCGTTCGTCTTTATCTTCGATCTGCTCGAGTTCCTTTCGCATGCCAAGGCGAACGGCACCCTCCAGGCCCATCGGCCCCAACTCGGCGCCCGGCCAGGCCACAGTCAGCAGCGGCTCGTGAAGGCTTCCCGCGACCATGGCCTGCGCACCGAGCCCATAGCCCCGCCTCAGGATCACGGCGGCGAAAGGCACTTCGATCCCGGAGGCTGCGACCAGCAACCGTGAGCAGTGCCGGACCAGGCCGGTCTTTTCAGCTTCGGGGCCAACCATCATGCCCGGCGTATCCACCAGCGAGAGGATCGCGATGCCGAACCCGTCACAGAGCTGCAGGAAGCGGGCGGCTTTGTCGGCGCCGTCGCTGGTGATGGCCCCGGCCATGTGCAGCGGGTTATTGGCGATCACGCCGATCGCCCGGCCTTCGATGCGGATGAAGCCGGTGACCATTTCCGGTGCGAAATCCGGTCTCAGCATGATCGTGGTGCCGCGGTCGGCAAGCCCTTCGATCAGGGGCACGACGTCGTAGGCGCGCCGGCGGCGCTCCGGGATCATCCCTCGAAGCAGGTCCTGATCCGGCACATCTCCGGGTTCGACCGCGCCCTGAAAGTACGAAAG
>CALEMO010000091.1 GCA_937910825.1 uncultured Solirubrobacterales bacterium
ACGAGTACCTTGACGCGATCTCCGCCGAATGGGTACTTAACCTGGGCTTTCGCCACCCCGAGATCCGGGAGGCGATGGAACGCCAGTTCGGCAAAATCGACTACGTCTCCCCGGTATTCGAGGACGAAGCGCGAACCGCCTATGCCGCGAAGCTGGCTGAGCTTGCTCCCGGGGCGCTATCGAAAGTGCTCTACGGCCTGTCCGGGGCTTCCGCGGTTGAAGGTGCGATGCACCTTGCGATGCGGACCACCGGCGGCACTGATTTCGTCTGCCTCGACGCGGCCTTTCATGGCAGGACTTTCGGCACCATCGGCTTGACCTATGTGCATCCCGGAATGGTCGAAGGCTCGAACCAGGGCCTTGACCGCTACCTGCCGAGACAGATGCGTGTGCCGACTTACAACTGCTACCGCTGCCCGTTGAAGCTCGAGCGCGAAACCTGCGACCTCGCCTGTGCCGACACCATTGACTTCGCTCTTGACCGCGGCCACCTGAACGGTCCGGCCGGAGTGATCGTTGAGCCGTATCAGGCGAACGGAGGCATGGTCCCCGCTCCTGATGGTTACCTGGAGCGGGTCCACGAGATCGCCAAGTCACACGAGGTGCCGCTGATAGTTGACGAGATCCAGGGATCACTTTGCCGGTGCGGGCCGATGTACGCGAGCGAGCGGGCAGGCATCGAGCCGGAGATGATCATCCTAGGCAAGGCGCTCGGAGGTGGTTTGCCGCTCTCGGCCACGATCACCACGCCCGAGTATTCGCATCTGCTGCCGTGGGAATACGGGTTCACCCAGGCCGGCAATCCGATGGCCTGTGCGGCCGGGCTGGCGATGGTCGAAATCATGGTCCGCGACGACCTGCCGGCAAATTCGGAACGCATCGGCGGGTTGATGGTCGACGGCCTGAAGAAGATTGAGAAGGACTCGAAACTGATCGGTGACATCCGCGGCCAGGGCCTGATGATCGGGGTTGAGCTGGTGCGCGACCGGGAGACGAAAGAACCGGCCTTCGAAGAGACCGACCGCCTGATGGCCGCCTGCCTTGATCATGGCCTGATGATCGGCAAGACCGGCCCGGTGTTCGGGTCGAATGGCAACGTCGCCAAGTTCAAGCCGGCGGTTAACGTCACCGAAGATGACGCCGCCGAGATGGTCGAGCTTTTCGGTCGGGCGCTGAATGACGTCGAGGCGACTCTTTGAGCGGCAACTGGCCCCTCTCGTTCATGGCCGT
>CALEMO010000092.1 GCA_937910825.1 uncultured Solirubrobacterales bacterium
CACTTCAACCACCGCGAATTCGGTATCTGCGTCGAGCCCACTGAACCAGACCGCCAATTCATCCCGGACCAGCGGGTGGACCATTTGCTCCAGCCACTGGAGTTCGTCGGGATCGTTGAATACCCGCGCCCCTACCGCGTCGCGATCCACGGTTCCGTCGGATTCGACGGCGTCGCCCCAGCGCTCGGCAATCCGCGAGGCCATGGGCTCACGATCGAGCAGGTCATGCACGATCGCGTCAGACGAAATTGTGGCTGCGCCGAGCCGGTTGAAGGCTTTGAGCGCCTCCGACTTCCCGGCAGCTACGCCCCCGGTCAGCCCGATCGTCAGGACTGTTCGTCCCCGTCGGAAGTCTCGGCCGCCTGCGCCTCGATTTCTTCAGCCTCTTCGACGACTTCAGCCTCTTCGACAGCCTCTTGCGCGGCGGCTTCTTCAACCACCTCGGCAACAGCCTCTTCGGCTACCTCCTCGGCGACGGCTTCTTCAGCAGCTTCCACGACCTCAACTTCGGCGATCGCCTCGCTTGCCTCAGCTTCAACTTCAGGGGCAACTTCTGCCTCTGGTTCGGAGTCAGCTTCGACTTCAGGCGCCTCTTCGGTGAACACTTCTTCGGAAAGCTCCAGGTCGGTCGCTTCCGCCGCCGGGGCGGACTCGGCTGCCTCTTCATCTTCCGTTCCGGATGCCGCGGCCAGCGCTGCGCCGAGGTCCTTGAGCAGCATGTTCTGGCCCTCGACTCGCTTGATCGAGAGTGAAAGACGGCGTCGCTCTTCGTCGATCTCGAGGATCTTGACGTTGAGCGTGGCTCCGAGTTCAACTACTTCGGAAGGATTCTCGACGTGGTGGTCAGCAAGCTCGGAAATGTGAACCAGGCCTTCGACGCCATCGAGGATCTCGACGAATGCACCGAACGAAACGACCTTGGTCACAGTTCCTTCGAGCACGTCGCCCGAGCGGTAGGTACTGACCACACGCTGCCACGGATCTTCCTGGGTCTGCTTGAGACCGAGTGAGATGCGCTGGCGGTCGCGGTCGATGTCGAGCACCTTTATCTTGACGTCGTCGCCGATCGCAACCACCTCGGACGGGTGGTTTACGTGACTCCACGAAAGTTCGGAAATGTGGATCAGGCCGTCGATGCCTTCGAGGTCGACGAACGCGCCGAAATCGACGATATTCGAGATCTTGCCTTCAACGACTTCGCCGGGCTGGAGGCGGTCGAGGATCTGATCGCGGACTTCCTTGCGCTCCTCTTCGAGCACAGCACGACGGGACAGCACCACGTTGTTGCGGCTGCGGTTGAGCTCGATGACCTTGCATTCGAGGGTCTGGCTCATGAATTCGTCGAGGTTGTGGACCCGGCGGATGTCGACCAGCGAGGCCGGCAGGAACCCGCGGATACCGAGGTCGATGATCAAGCCACCCTTTACGACCTCGATCACGTTGCCTTCGACCGGCTGGCCGGATTCGGCGGCAGCCTCGATCTTTCTCCAGGCCTTCTCGAAGCGGGCGCGCTTCTTGGAAAGGATCAGCCTGCCTTCGGCGTCTTCCTTGGTAACGACCAGGGCGTCTATCTCTTCGCCGAGCTCAACTTCTTCCGAGGTATCAACCGACTTGCGGATTGAAAGCTCGCCAGCCGGGATCACCCCTTCCGACTTGTAGCCGATGTCGAGCAGAACCTCGTCTCGATCGATGCGGACGACTTTGCCGTTTACGACATCGCCCTCCTCGAAAGAGACCATGGTGGCCGCGTAGTTTGGAACGATCCGGCCATCGACCTCTATCAAGAGACCGTTGGAACCTTCGACCGGAACCCCCTCTGGGGCGTGTAGGAGAGTGCTTTCAGTAGTCACAGGCGCCGGATGATCGCAGAAGTCGACGCGATCCGCGTTGTAGCAGGGAATCGCGTCATTAATTACTCTGCCTAGCGATGGCAAAACGGGCCACCAAGCGAGGTGCCGAGCGGGGGACTCTCCCTGGCCGTCGCGACCTGATCATTTGCGGCGCCAGCTTCGCCGGATTGATGGTGGCACGCCAGATGGCCGGCTCCGGCGCCGACATCCTGGTGATTGACCGCTACGAAATCGGCGAGCGGCAGACGTCAGCCTGCGCTATCCCGACGGCCTGGCTGAAGAATCTGGGCCTGATGGAAGCCGAAAAACAGCGCTTCAAATCCGTCCTGGTGCATACCGCCCACGGATCAACCCGGTTGAAGGCTCCCTGGTCCTTTTCAACCTTTGACTACCGGCTTTTCTGCGACCTGCTTTGGCAGGACTGCGACGCGACATTTGAGACCGCCAAGGTCAATGGCAGGGCTGAATCCGAGGCTGGGGGGCAGATAGCGGTCGATACCGCTCGCGGTGTCATCTCGGCTCCACTCGTGGTCGACGCGCTCGGCTGGAAACGGATCCTGGCCGGCGGGGCCGGCTACCAGCCGCCAGATGCACCACTTTCGAGGGGCCTGGAAGTCCATCCCGCAGCCCGCAGCGACGAATTCGAAGTCTGGATCAACCGGCGATACGTACCAGCGGGCTATGGCTGGTCCTTCCCCGCCGGCGAAGAGGTCAGGGTAGGGATCGGATCATTCGATCCGAACTTCGGGGTGAGACGGACCACCGACCTGCTAGCCGAAGACAACGGCCTCGAACGGGACGGATACCAGGGCAACTGGATCCCGCACAGGTTGCGCCCGGCCACCGGCGACGGCGTCTTCTTCGTCGGCGATTCGGCCGGGCATTGCCTGCCGACAACGGCGGAGGGAATCCGCACCGCGCTTTATTTCGGCATTGCGCTGGGGACAGAACTTCGGGCGGTCGCCGAAGGCCGACAGACCCGGCAGCAGGCGCTCGCTGCTTACCACCAGTTCAACGAAGATCACCGGCCACAGTTCGAGAAGATGCTGCGATTGCAGCAGATCCTTCCGCGGATTCACCCCCGTCTGGTCAAACCGATCCTAAAAGCCTTCAGCTTCGGTCCGTTCGGGCGCCGGATCTTCAACCGC
>CALEMO010000093.1 GCA_937910825.1 uncultured Solirubrobacterales bacterium
AGGAGGCGATCGATTCCAGGGTCGCCCGACTCACCGATCCGGACAGCGGCAGGAACCGGCTCAGCCGCTTCTGCTTCGCGCGGGCCTTGCGCTCGGCTTTTGCCGCTGCTTCCAGCGCCCGTACTGCCTTGCGCAGGTGCAGTTGCTCTATCTGGTCAGGGATGCTGAACGCGAGCAGGTCCGGCTGGGCCGCAGTTCCCTGCGATTCCCGGATCACCAGATTCGCGGAAAAGATCAGGGCCGCCACCGCGAGAACGACGCCGATCGAGCGTCTTGCGTTAAGAATGTGGGTCTTCAAGTTTGTGAAATTGTTCATATGTGAGTATTTGTTTATCAAAGTATGAGTAAACAAAGTGTGAGAGTCCTCCATTACCCAGGAAACATTCGATCTGCTGCGTGACTCTTTTCCCGACTCCCCGGAGATGGGACCGGCTCTGTCACGGGTACTGCTGAATCAGGTGGCGGCTGGTGAACGGCCGCCGACGATCCGACTCAGCCGGCCCGGCAGGGTCGTCGCTTTCGGCCGCCGGGACGTCCACAGCGAGGGCTACGGGCGTGCCGTCGCTGCGGCCCGGTCCGCCGGCTTCGAGGCGATGGAGCGACTCACGGGCGGCAGGGCCGCGGTGTATACGGAGGGTGCCCTCAGCCTGACCATTACGACCCCCGAATACGAACCGGGCAGGGGCACCATGCGCAGATTCGGTGACGCCGCGGAAACCTTGACCCTGGCGCTCAGGGAACTCGGCGTAGACGCCAGAACCGGCGCGGTGCCCGGTGAGTACTGCCCCGGAGACTTCAGCGTCAATTCCGGGGGGAAAGTCAAGCTCGCGGGCATCGGGCAGCGCATGGTCAAAGGCGGCGCCCATGTCGGATTCGTGATCGTGGTCAGTGACTCACAACTGGTGCGCGACGTGCTCGAACCCGTATACCGCGAACTTGAGCTCGAATGGAATCCGGATACCGTCGGTGCGATCGCCGAGCAGGGGGAAGGCATCCAAATGGCCAAAGTCGAGGCCTCGCTGCTCTCGGCTCTGGGATCCAGGCGCGATCTCCGGCCGGCAACTCTCGACGACGCAGCCCGGGATCAAGCCGAGGCGATTCGCAGTTGGCATCGCTCACCCTGAAGAGTCCGGGGACGATGGCCGCTGGGGCGCTAGGCTGCTTCCATGAGTGAAAGTTCCGAGCGCAACGGTGGCCCGCCCGCTGAAGAGCCCCGCAACCTCGCGGGGCGCCTCGTTTCCGGGGGGACCCGCCAGGCACAGCGAGTGGCCGGGGCGGCCGGACTGGACCGTGCCCTCGAGACGGCGATCGAAGAGGCGATAGTCCGGGCAGTTGAGAGTGACGCCACCGAGCGGGCGGTTGCCCGGATCCTGAACGGCCCGATGATCGAACAGGCCGTACAGCAGGCGCTTCGAAGCGAAGCGGTCGAGCAGGCTCTGCTCGAAACCGTCGACTCTGAGATGGTGGATCGCCTCTGGGGAAGGATCCTCGATAGCGACGAAACCCAGAAACTGATCGAGCGGATCGCCGAGGCCCCGGAAGTCAGGGCGGCAATTGCTTCACAGGGTGTCGGTCTGATCGGCGACATCGGCGAGCAGGTCTCCAGGGTGACCAAAGTGCTTGATGCGATCGGCGAACGTGTCGGGCGGAGGATTTTCTTCAGACAGCCGCGAAGCCTTGCCACCGATCGCGCCGGCTTCTTTACCCGGATGCTTGGGGTCGGCATCGACGCAATCATCGTTAATATTGGCCTGATCTCCGGAGCGGCGCTGATCAGTCTGATCGCTTCAGTTTTCGGTCTGGACGCATCCGGACTCTCGAACGGAGCGCTCGCTGTCGGCGCGCTCGCCTGGCTGGGGATGGGTTCTCTTTACCTCTTCGTATTCTGGTCCCTCTCCGGCCAGACCCCGGGAATGCGCTTTCTCGACATCAGGATCGAGTCCGAAGGTGAGAGCAACATCGGTCCGCGAAAAGCATTGCGCAGGCTGGTTGGTTTCTGGCTGGCAGCAATCCCGTTCGGCCTCGGCTTCATCGGGGTACTGCTCAAGATCGACCGCACGGGTTTCCACGACCGCCTCGGCGGTACGGCGGTCTACTACCTGAACCCGAGGGAGCCGGACATGCCGCATGAGCAGTTCCCCCTCGAATCTGCACCGTAGTCCAGGCCGGCGCGGCACGATCCCGGCCTGCCACGGGAGGCGTGGTTGAAAAATCGGAGGTATAGCTTAATTCCGAGTCGTATACGGGCTGTCCTTTCGATCATGGGCGCCATGTTGCTCATGGCCTTCGCTGCTTCAATCGCGGAGGCAGATCCTGCCCCTGTGCTTCCTTAGGGCCCGGTCCTTTCACAGGCGGAATGACCGAATGGCCCGGGCTTCGCCAGATGCGAACTCCAGGACCCAGGGACCGGTTGCACCGACAGCGAGCAGTAGAACCTCTACGGACCGATGGGCGGCCTCACCTGGCCGGAACCTGCCAGACCCCGACCTGCGCCGGCAGCCCTCCCTACTACGGCCTTGACGCAATCACGGTCGGCGTCACTGGACAGGGAGCGGTCGGCAACCTGACTGACGATACGAACCGCTCGATGATCACTTCCAACGACTCATACTGGATCCACGCAAGGTGACCGGACGGCAAAAAGGCGCCTGGCTTCCCGAAATCGACCGGACAGTGGACTTCGTTCGGAGGCGTGCTCGGCGACCCGAAGTTCGACGGCCAGCAGCACCTCGCCTACGGCTCCAGGGAGGGTGACCTCTTCCTCTGAAGGGTCGGTGGTTCTCCGGAGCTCAGCGACGAATGGTCGCATTACCGCCACGACTTGAACAACTCGGGCCGGTGCGGCAACGACACCCGGCCGCCGGCGGGCGTGAAGCTGAAGCGGACAAGGAAGAAAGCGAAGAAGCGCTACCGGAAGTGCGTCAAGAAAGCCAAGAAGGCGGGTGGGCAAGAGGCTCCCGCCTTACCCTGCCAAACCCAATCGGCAAGATCTGGTACTAGCCCGCTAGCTAGACGTGGAGAAGTGGGCGCAGCTGAGAAGTAGACATCTGGTCGACGGGGTCTGGCTGAAGGGGCTGGCAAAGTAGACGGGTCTCTCGCGAAACGCAGCCAGAAGGGCGATCCGGGCGGATAGCCCACCGGCCGGCGGGTCATCTGATACGGACTCAATCGGAG
>CALEMO010000094.1 GCA_937910825.1 uncultured Solirubrobacterales bacterium
CTGCAAGGACGGAACGCGCTTCTACGCGCACGGCTCCGTTACGCCGCTGCGCGGCGAGGCGGGCGGCGGGTTCGTGAAGAGCCTGCGCGATATCACCAACGACAAGTGTGCCGAGGATCGCCGCACTGCGATGATCCGGCTCCAGGACGAACTTCGCGACGGGATCGATATCGCCGATCTGCTCGCCTCGGCCGCAAGAATCACAGGCGAGGCTTTGAACGTTGACCGGGCGGGCTACGGTACGGTGGATGCCGACGGCACCCATGCCGACGTGCTGCGTGACTGGCATTCGGAGGGGCTCGCCAGCGTCGTCGGCCAGCACGCAATGCAGAGCTACGGCAGCTATGTCGCAAACCTGATGCGCGGCGAGGCGATCACCGTCGCCGACGTCCGGCACGATACCCGGCTGAACGCGCCGCAGATGGAGGCGATCGGTGTTCGCGCCTTCCTCAACCTGCCAGTGCTGGAGCGAGGCAGGATGGTCGCTTTATTCTTCATGATGAAGAGTGAGCCGCACGAGTGGACCGCCGACGAGATCACCTTCGCGCGTGAGGTCGCCGATCGCACCCGCCAGGCGGTTGAGCGCCGGCGCGCCGAGACCGCACTGGAGCAGGCCAACTCCGAACTGACTGGTGAGGTCGCGTCGCGCACGCGTGAGCGGGACCGGCTGTGGCGCATGTCGCAGGACATGATGCTCGTAGCCGGTAGCGACGGTGTCATGCGGGAGGTGAATACCGCTTGGACGACCATCCTGGGGTGGCAGGAAGACGAGCTACTCGGACGTCCAATTTTCGACTTCATCCATCCAGACGATCTCCAGCACACGCTCGACGGCGCCGCAGCGATCGGCGAGGGACGCAGCTTCACGCGTTTCGACAATCGCTATCGGACCAAGGACGGTGACTACCGTTCAATCTCCTGGACGGCAGGCCCGGCCGAGAACACGATCATCGCCATCGGGCGTGACGTCACCGAGCAGCGCAACATCGAGGAGCGTCTTCGGCAAAGCCAGAAGATGGAAGCGGTCGGCCAGCTGACCGGAGGCATCGCGCACGACTTCAACAACATGCTGACCGGTGTCACCGGTTCGCTGGAGCTGCTCAAGCGGTACATTCGGGACGGTCGTCAGGATCGGATCGACCGCTATATCGACGCGGCCACCACATCGGCGCATCGCGCAGCCGGACTTACCCAGCGTCTGCTGGCCTTCTCGCGCCGGCAGTCGCTCGACGTGCGCTCCACCGATGTGAACCAGCTGGTCATCGGCATGGAGGACCTGCTGCGCCGGACGCTCGGTGAAAGCGTGGGCCTGGAAATCTCTCTCCACGCCGATCTCTGGTGCGCAAGCACGGACGCCAATCAGCTCGAAAGCGCGCTTCTCAACCTGACGATCAATGCGCGGGATGCGATGCCGGAAGGAGGCCGCCTGACGATCGAGACGACGAACACCAGGCTGGATCAGCGATACGTGTCTTCGATCCCCGGCGAGCTGGCACCCGGCGATTATGTCGTGCTGTGCGTGTCGGACACTGGCACCGGCATGACACCCGAGGTCATGGCAAAGGTATTCGATCCCTTCTTCACCACCAAGCCGATCGGTCAGGGAACCGGTCTCGGGCTCTCGATGATCTATGGTTTTGCGCAGCAGTCCAAGGGGCACGTTCGCGTATACTCGAAGGTCGACCAAGGCACGACGTTCAAGCTCTACCTGCCGCGTGACACGCAGGGCTCTGTCGAAGCCGAGGGATCGGCCGCGCCAGTTCGTCTCGCTGGAGCGGGAGAGTGCGTCATGCTGGTCGAAGACGACCCTGCCGTGCGGATGTTGGTCGTCGATACGCTGGAAGAGTTGGGTTACGACGTGGTTCAAGCCTCGGACGGCCGGCAAGCCATACCGCTCCTCGACAAGGCTAACGGTTTCGATCTGCTCATCACCGACGTTGGTTTGCCGGGCTTGAACGGCCGCCAGGTAGCCGAGATGGCGCGGCAGCGCTTTCCCGATCTCAAGGTGCTGTTCATCACCGGATATGCCGAGAAGGCGGCTGTGCGAGGAGACTTCCTGGCTGAGGGCATGGAGATGATAACCAAGCCCTTCGCCATCGACGCTCTGGCTGCTAAAATCAGAGACATGATCGAGGAGGACCGAAAGGCCTCAGCCTAAAAAGGCTTTCCTGATTGGGAAGGCCGACCGAGACGCTGGGCCGAAAACAGATTGGGCCGTGCGGTTCCGGATCGATTTTCCCAAAATATGTTCCCGATTGCTCTTTCCCGAAATGCGGCATCGGAGACGGAGTTTCGGGAAAGGTCCGCAGCCTGAAAGCCAGCTTGACCGAGCCCGCTGCTGGCGCAGCGGGTCCGGGGTCAGGAGCCGAGGGGTATCGCATCAGCGGGGGCAGCGCTGCGCTGCTTGGGGGGGCTCCACGCTGCCCCCGCTGCCACAACGAGTGTCATTTCTATCTGGCGGAGAATGTGTCTTTTCTAACTGGCGGCAACAAAGCGTAACGGCTTTTTAGGTGTCTCACGCGGCCCCGATCGCCGCGGGCGCTTCGATCAGCCATCGCCCGACGATCCGCTCGAAGTCGACATACGGAATCCGATC
>CALEMO010000095.1 GCA_937910825.1 uncultured Solirubrobacterales bacterium
AGACGGCGCTGATTGGCTCCAAGACGGGCCGGGCGGTTCGATTCGGTGACCCGGTCAGCGTCACTGTTGAGCGCGTGGACGTGGTGAAGGGTCGGGTCGACCTCGAACCCGCAGACGGATAGATTGGTCGGCCGATGAGCAAGAAGATCAAGAAAAAGCGAGCGCCGGCGTCCGGGGATGTCGCAACCAATCGCAGGGCAAGGCAGAAATTCGAGCTGATCGAAAAATTCGAGGCCGGCATCGTCCTGCTTGGCACCGAAGTGAAGGCTTTAAGAGAAGGAAACGCCCAGATGGGCGATGCGTACGCCGTGATCGATGAAGGGGAGGTCTGGTTGCGCAACCTTCACATTCCTCACTATGCCCCTGCGACGATCAACAACCACGAGCCCGAGCGCCCGCGAAAGCTGCTGCTTCACCGCGGCGAGATCGAGAGGCTGATCGGTACATCGCAGCAGAAGGGGTTGACCTTGATTCCGTCACGCATCTACTTCAAAGGACCGAAGGCCAAGGTCGAGCTGGCACTGGCGAAAGGCAAGGAAGGAAAGGATCGCCGCCGGGAGATCGCTGATCGCGATGTGCAGCGTGATGTCGAACGTGAGTTCAAGGGTCGGTATCGTTCCTGAATCGTGATCTGCGGCAAGATCGACACCAGATCAGCATCCGTTTACCCTGCGACTCGATGAGCATGGGAGGATTGAGCCGATGAGCAAAAAAATCAGCACCGTCCTTTGTCTGCTTGCCCTCCTGCTCGCGGCTATGAGTCCGATGTCGGCTTTCGCTGCCGACGAAGCGGCCACCGGTACGACCGGCGCAACGTCGGCAACCGACGTAGCGCCGCTGACCATGACTCCGGAAGAAATCGCGGCAGCCCAGGCTGAAGCGACCGGCTCCGAAACCGGCAGTAACCAGAGTTTCTTGGACGATGCCGGCAATTTCATTACCGACAACGCGCCATACGTGATCATCGGCATCGTCGTGCTTGCCGCGATCCTCGCCGGATTTTTCATCATGCGCGGACGCCGCAGACCGGCCGCCGCCGCAGCAGCCGGGGGAGCGGGATCTGCACCTGCCTCGGTGCCCTCCGCAACCGAGATCAGACGCAGAAAACGCGCCGCAATGCAGCGCTCGCGTGAAGAGGAGAGGCTTCGCCGGAAAGCCGGCTACGACGAACGCCAGCTGACTCAGAGTCCAAGTCTGCCGTTAAGCGCCAACCGTCCCCAGGATCCGATCGAAGCTGAGAAGCAGGCCGCCAGGGACCAGCTCCAGGCGGCCGCCGCAGTTGCGCGCTCGGGACCGGTCCCCATCGCCGGTGCCGTCCCGGCGCCCGCTACTCCGAGCCAGACCGCTCCGGCGGCCGGGGTCCTCTCCTCTTCGGGCGTGAAAGCAGAAACGACCTTCGCTTCAGGTACGCCGGCCGCGGCTGAACTGGCGGCGGCATCCGCTGCGGCGGCCGGCCGCCCGGCGCCGATGACGCCTCAGCAGGCGTCGGCGCAGCCGATGGAGGCATCATCTCAACATTCTGAAGAGCATCCGGTCGCGGCAGAGCCGTCGACCCAGGTTCATCAGACTCCGGAACAGACGCTGGAACCACCGGTCGAGGCCCCTGGCCTTGACGCCAAGGTTGGTGAGGCGGCCGCCGGCTTTGCAGCCGGGGCGGCCGGTGGCGGTCTCGCGGCGAGGGCGGCATCTGGCAGTGGCGACCAGCCCGAAGCCGAAGTCGAAGCTGTGGCCGACCAGCCCGCTGCGGCCGACGAGGGCGCCGCTCATGAGGCCGAAGAACGCCTCAGAGCAAAGGTTGCCGAGATAAAGGCTGAACAGGGCCGCATCCCGGTGCCGCCTCCTGCAGCTCCGGCTGCCATGCCGGAGGCCGGCAACGAAATTGAAGAAGCCGTACCACCGGCGCCATCGTCGCTTGCTGCGGTTGAAATGCGTCTGCAGCAAAACAGCGATGAAAGAAGCCGCACTCTCGAGCAGGCTGAAGAGCGCCTTCAGAGGATCGAGCAGAGAGCGGAAGACGCAGAGCGGCGCGCTGCTTTCGCAGAGCGCCTGGCGCAGCTCAACGTTGAAGAATCCGATCGCGAGCGACGGCTGAGCGAAGTGATCACCGGGATCGATCGGGCCGAAGAAAGAGCCATTGAAGCCGAAGTCAGGGCCAAGGCAGCCGAAAAGGCCGCGGCCTCCGCCTTCGAAGTCTATTCGTCGACCGAATTGCGTGAACGGTCCGCGGGCTCGGTCAGGCAGGCGCAGGCCGACACCCCCGGGGCCCAGGCAAAGCGGCCGGAACCGGCACCCGCCGCGGCCGACGATGTGCGTCCGGCGCCCGTCGATACCCCGGCGGCCGAGCCGACTTCGCCGGGCGCGAAAGCTCCACTCTTCGGTGGCCGAACATCAGCCAGTCCCGGAAGTTCCGGGTCACTGAACCTGAATAGCGCGACTTTCGAAGAATTGAGGGACGCCGACCTCTCCGTGACTCAGGCAACGAGGATCCTTGCTTACAGGGAGCGCTTCGGCGGCTATCGATCGATCGAGGACCTCGAAAAGGTTCCCGGTTTTCCCGCAGAATTGATCGAAAGCCTGCGCGGCCGGATTACGGTCTGAGCCGCAGGCAGGTCCTGGGCGAAATCAGAGGTCGATCCAGGTCCCTTTTGGCCCGAGATTGATCACTTCGGTTTCGCCGATCGATGATCGTGCACCCCAGGCTTCGTGGATGTGTCCGCAGACCGCAACCTTGGGCTGCTGCCGTTCGATCGCCGCCGCGATGGCCTGACTGCCGAGATGCATTCCGTTGCCGGCCATGTCGCAATGGTCCTTCGGTGGCGAGTGCAGAACCAGTACCTGGTCCCCCGAAAAGCCCGCCAGCTTTTCTTCGGCTTCTGTTTCGTCGAGGTCGTAGCTCCACGACCACGGGGTGACCGGGATGCCTCCGCCGAGACCGAAAAAGCCCTGGCCCTCGATTTCGGTCGAGTTTCCGTGCAAAACTGTCGCGGCGCTCCAGTCGGCCGTGGCCGTTTCGAGGTCTTCCACCCGCTCGTTATTGCCGGCAACCAGGATCGTCGGCGTGGTGATCCCGGAAAGCGAGGAGATCGCTTCCTTCAAGCCTTCGTGAATCGAGGCGAAGTCACCGGCCGCGATGACCACATCCGCCGACTCGGACATTTCGGTGAGAAGGGCCGCCTGCTCAAGGTCGCGGTGAAGATCACTGAAGGCAAGTATTCGCATGGTCAAACCTTAGCCTCGCCCGGCTTCGTACGCTTCGATCAGTCGCAACCAGTCCATCGTCACGTCATATTCGGCCGCTTCAGCCTGCTCGCCGTCTGTATCGCTCATGCACCCAAAGTATCGACCCGGCGCCACGCGTTGACCAAGAGACCGCAGACCCGTACACTTGGGGAGCAGCATTCGAGGGGACGACAGGCTTCGACGCAGTCGGACCGTGCGAAGAGTTGCAGGTCGAGGATGTCGATGGCCTCGTAAAAAATCGGCAAAAAACCAATACGTGCGGACCATGAGTTCGCCCTCGCTGCCTAGATAACTTCTAGGCTTTGAGAGTCGGTCCACCCTCGGCCCGTGGGGTGGGTAGCTGGCTTCAGAAACGGGCTTACCTGCGAGGGATGTTCCGACCTCAAGGGGACATTCAATTGGAACTGGTCTTCCGTAGTGCCCGTTGGTGCGGCCCCCGGGAGACGAGAACAAAGCACCAGCTAAGCCTGTAGACGCTTTTCGTCACGCGACCGCGGACGCGGGTTCAATTCCCGCCGTCTCCATCATCGGTCTCAACCAGGCCCCCACCACGGGCCACCCAGATCAAAGTTCAAGCAGCAGGGTCCGCGCAAGCGGACCCTGCTTAATTAACTTGTCAGGTACCAGGTGCTCAGCGTCACCGACGCCAGGACCACCACGTTTACCGGTAAACCTGCCTTCAGATAGTCGGAGAAGCGATAGCCGCCCGGACCGTAGACCATGGTGTTGGTCTGGTAGCCCATCGGCGTCAGGAACGACGAGGAGGCGACGACGGCGATCATGATTACGATGATCCTCGGATCCAGTCCGGACCCGGCGGCGATCGCCATCGCGATCGGAAAGACCACGACAACGGCGGCGTTGTTGGTGATCACTTCAGTCAGCAGGGTGGTCGCCAGGGCCAGGGCGAAGATGATTCCCAGGTCACCGAGGCCGTCAAAGGTGTCGAGCAGGGTGGTGGCGATCGACTCCGCCAGACCCGAACCCTGCATCGCTTCGCCGACCCCGAAAGCGGCGGCGATCAGCAGGACTACGCCGAAGTCGATCGCTTCCCCGGCTTCGGAGAAACTGATCGTACGTGTGGCGATCAGGCCGCCGGCCGCGAGCAGGGCCGCTTCGAGGATCGACATCACGTCGAATGCGGCCAGGGTGATCACGGCCAGCGCGATCAGCGCGACCAGTGGTGCCTTGCGGGTGGCTGAAGGAGGTGGCCCGCCGATCCGGGAAACGAGCAGGAAATCCCGTCCTCGCCGGGACCGCGCGCGGAAATCGGGACCCGCCAGCAGCAGCAGGGTATCTCCGGCTTCGAGCTCGACTCTTCCCAGGCCACGGTCGATCCTGACGCCGGCACGATGAAGGGCTACGACCGCTGCCTGATAGCGACCGCGGAATTCGACGTCGGCCAGGGTCTGGCCGACCAGCCGTGAGTCACCGCCGATCACCGCTTCGAAGAATGTGTGATCGGGGCTGTCGATGGCGAGCATGTGCTGGTCCTCCGCTGATCTGAGGCCCGCGGTCCGCTGGAAACTGACGATGGTGTCCGAGTCCCCGGCGAAGGTCAGTCGGTCCCCGCCATCGAGCCGGCGGCTTGGTGAGACGGCCGGCAGTACGGCGCCGTCACGCTGGATCTCGACGAGGAAGACGCCGCGCAGGTTGCGCAGTCCGGCGTCGGCGATCGTGGAGCCGTCCAGCGGCCCATCTTCAATCACTTCCATCTGAACCGTGAACTCGCGCAGGTCGTCGGTGAATTCTTCGACCACCGTTCTCCTCTTCGGGATCAGACGCGGCACCAGAAGAATGACGACAGCGAGTCCCAGTAGCGCCGAGATTCCGCTGACCTTGGTTATCTCGAACATGCCGATCGGGTCGGCTCCGGTTTCTTCCAGCAGTCCAGAGGCGACGAGGTTGGTTGAAGTGCCGATCACGGTCAGCGTGCCACCGAGAATCGCGGCGTACGAGATCGGCAGCAGAAGCAGCGAAGGGGAGACACCCCTCTGATTGCACCAGTTGGTCACCTGCCCGATCAGCATCGCAACGAAAGGTGTGTTGTTGATGAAAGCCGAGAGCATCCCGGTCGGCATGACCAGCCTTGCAAGCGACTTCTGGTCCACCTTGTTATTGCGGCCCAGCATGCGGTTGACGAGCGGGCCGAGGAGTCCCGTCTTGTCCGCCGCGTAGGCGAGTACGTAGAGGGCCGCGACGCTGAGCGGAGCCGAGTTTGAAAACCCGGAGAGGGCCTGTTCTTCATCGATCACACCGAAGACAAGAAGAGCGACGGTGGCCGTGAGCACCGTGGCGGCCGGTGGCATCAGGTCCGTAGCAAGTGAAACCAGCATCAGGACGATGATCGTGGCGGTGATCCATGCATCAAGGCTCATTGTCTGATCTCACTTTCAGGTTCGGGTCGTCCTGAATGGGGCGGCCCCCGGACGAAGGTCGGCGGCAGACTACACGATTTTCATCGTTTACGACAATACCTTTCAACTTTGTCAAGAATAGGTATGCCGGCAGGGCTCAGCGGCGGCCGGCAGCATCGGCCGGGCTGCGCAGGTCCCTCAGCCTTCCGCCATCTTCTGTTCAGCGCGAATCACATGCATCACGGCGTTGATCAGGGCAAGGTGTGTGAAGGCCTGAGGGAAGTTTCCGAGGTGACGCCCCGAACGCGGGTCTATCTCTTCGGCGTAGAGCTGCAGGGAGCTGGCGTAGCCGAGCAGCCTTTCGCAAAGCTGGCGGGCCCGGTCAAGCTCCCCGATCTCCACCAGCGCGCTGACCAGCCAGAAAGAGCAGATCGTAAAGCTGCCTTCCTCGCCGTCGAGGCCGTCGTCGGTCTCATCAACCCGGTATCGCAATACCAGGCCGTCTTCGGTCAGTTCATCGGCGATTGCCAGCACAGTGGCCCTGATCCGCGGGTCGTCGGCCGGCAGGAACCTCAGCAAAGGCAGCAGCAGGCAGGAAGCATCGAGAGCATCGGTGTCGTAGTGCTGGGTGAAGACCCCGCGATCGTCCACCGCGTTTTCGCAGATGTCGTTTTGGATTGCATCTGCAGCCACCTGCCAATCTTCCGCGAGGGCTTGGTCCTCCCGAAGCCGGGCGAGTCGTGTGCCACGGTCGAGGGCCACCCAGCACATGACCTTCGATGAGGTGAAGTGCTGCGACTCGCCGCGTACCTCCCAGATTCCCTGGTCCTTGCCTTGCCAGTTATCGAGCGCCGCGTCCACCTGTTTTTTCAGGATCGGCCAGATCTCCTCCGGCAAACCATCCCGGGACTTCGTATGGAGGTAGAACGAGTCGAGCACCGCGCCCCAGACATCGTGCTGCTGCTGGTTGTAGGCGCCGTTGCCGATTCGCACCGGGGAGGCCCCTTTATAACCGTGCAGGTGGTGGAGGATGTCTTCGGTCAGTTTCTTTTCGCCGGCGACTCCGTACATGATCTGGAGATCATCTTTGCCCCGGGCGACATCGGCGATGAAATAGAAGTAGTCGTTCGCTTCCCAGTCGAAGCCGAGCGTATAGAGCGCCCATAGGGTGAAAGTAGAATCGCGGATCCACGAATACCGGTAGTCCCAGTTGCGCTCGCCTTTGGGGGTTTCCGGAAGTGATGTCGTGGCGGCAGCGATCAGGGCGCCTGTCGGCGAAAAGGTCAGGCCCTTGAGGGTCAGGGCGGAGCGCTCGAGGTAGCTGCGCCAGGGGTGGTCCGGAAAGGTCCCGCGGGCAAGCCAGTTCTGCCAGTGGTGGGCGGTCCAGACGAGGCGGTCGTGAGCCTCGTCGTAATCCCGCGGTGCCTCATGCTCGCTCCAGGAGAGCGCGGCGAAGCGCACATCACCTTCCTTGAGCAGGGTACGCGCCGTGGTCCGCGGTCCTTCGAATCCGAGGTTCAGGTCGCTGGTCAGGCGTAGTTTTACGTCACAGCCTTCGGCGGTCGCGATGCCCTCGTGATAGGCGTCGCCGGCGTATTGCCAACTGGCCTGCTTGCGCCCGTAGTCGAAGACTGGTTTGCAGTCCATCACCAATTGAACCTCGCCGTGAACGCATCGGACCATGCGCAGCAGGACATGGTCAGCGTCGTAGTCGGTCGGCGCCCGGCGGTGCGTATTCGAGCGATCACGGTCGTGGTGCCAGGGTCCGATCAGCAGGACGTCACGCACTATGATCCAGCCGTCACCCGTTCCCCAGCTGGTTTCGAGAACCATCGTGCCGGGCAGATAGCGACGGTGGGTCGGCACGTTGATGTCAGCCGGGCCCAGACGGAAGTTGCCGGCGCTTCGATCGAGGATCGATCCAAAGACACTCGGCGAGTCAAAGCGGGGCAGGCAGAGCCATTCGACGTTTCCGCTGGGAGCGACCAGAGCGGAGACCTCTCCGTCTGAAAGAAAGCCGTAGTCGGCGATCGGCGGGTACGGCGAGACACCGTGGGCGGATTCGTAGATCGCGACCTGGGATTCCCAGGACGAGCCGGCAGGGGAGTTCCGCCCGGGATTGGGCCTGAAATCACCGTTACTCATACGGCTCTGTCTTTCGGTTCGAACGCGAACACAGGGTGGCAATCCTGCCACAACGCTCTACGCTGCTCCCGTCGGCAGGCGCCTTTGCACATCAACTTGGCAGACTGGTTGATTCCCTATGGCCGTAGCTACCGCATCAAGCATCGGAATCCACCTCGGTGGTGAACCGCTTTTCTCCGACGTCTCCTTCAAGTTGACGAGGAAAGAACGCATGACGCTTTCGGGACGCAATGGTGCCGGCAAGTCAACCCTGCTGAGAATCCTGGCGAATGAGCTGAAAAATGATTCCGGCAGCTTGAGTCTGGCCCGGGGAACCAAGGTCGCCCTGCATGACCAGCGCCCGCCGCGCCAATCCGAACTTTCACTCCAGGAGTACGTATTCAGCGGACGTTCGGAGATTCTCGACACCGAAGCTGAACTCGAGGAACTGGAAAAGCGCATGTCGGCCGGCGACCACGAAGAGGCGACGATGGTGGCCTATTCAAAAGCCCAGCAGCGGCTCGAACTTTCCGGTGGATACCGCTGGCGGGACGATGTTCTGTCAGTGCTTCGCGGCCTGGGCTTCGAGGATGCCCAGTTCGACAGGAACCTGCTCAAATTTTCAGGTGGTGAACTGACCAGGGCTTCGCTGGCACGCGCCTTGGCGGCAAACGCCGACCTGCTGCTGCTTGATGAGCCGACTAACCACCTCGACATCCCGACCCTTGAGTGGCTGGAGGGATATCTCAAGGAGCTCAACGCCGCCGTGGTCCTGGTGGCCCATGACCGCTGGTTCCTTGAGTCGGTCGGAACGTCGGTGCTCGAACTTGAAGCCGGCCGGTCGAGATTCTTCAAGGGACCCTGGCACGCCTGGCGCAAAGAGCATGCCGCCCGGCAGGTTGCCCTCGGAAAGGCGATCGAGAAGCAACAGGTCGAGATCGCCCGGATGGAAACTTTCGTGGAAAGGTTCCGGTACAAGGCCAGCAAGGCGAAACAGGCTCAGTCGAAGGTCAAGAAGATCGACCGGATCAAGAGCAATGCGCATTCTTTCGACCCCGAAGACAAACGCCGGCTTCAGTTCGAGTTTCCCCAGCCGGAGCGTGCCAGCCGGGTCGTCTTGAAGCTGGTCAACGGAAAGGTCGAAGTACCGGGCCGGGTGCTGCTCGAGGACGCGAACCTGCTGATCGAAAGGGACGAGCACGTGGTCCTGGTCGGCGCCAATGGGTCCGGCAAGACGACCCTGATGAAAACGCTGGCCGGCCAGACGCGTCCGGCCGCAGGCAGTGTCCGCCTCGGCCACAACGCCCAGGTGGGGTATCTCTCCCAGCATGCCGATAGTGCCGCCGGGGAAGGCAGTGTCCTCGATGCCGCGAGCCGGGAGACCGGCCTCAACGGACAGAAAGTACGTGACCTGCTTGGTGCCTTCCTGTTTTCGGGAAACGACGTGAACAAGTCACTAGGCGATATATCCGGTGGCGAGCAGAGACGGTTGTCACTGGCGATCCTGGTCGCCTCCGGAGCTAACGTGCTGATGCTGGACGAGCCGACCAACCACCTTGACATCGAAAGCCGGGAAGCCCTGGAGGATGCGCTTTCTGCGTTCACCGGCGCCCTGATCCTTATTTCTCACGACCGGGCACTGCTCGAGGCGGTCGGCAGTCGCACGCTGGTGGTCGAAGGCGGAGAGCTTCAAAGCCACTCGACGGGCTGGGCCGAATACCAGCATGACCGGGACCTGGAAGTTGAAGAAGCTGAATCGCGCCCGGCGCAGGAGAGCAGCAAGCAGAGTAATAACGCAAAGCGGGGCGGATCGCCGGCCAAGGAAAGTGCCCGGGTCGAGCGGCGGGTGAAGAGTCTTGAGCAGAAGATCGAAAAGGCCGAGGCAGAG
>CALEMO010000096.1 GCA_937910825.1 uncultured Solirubrobacterales bacterium
GCGACGTGTTCAACTTGAAGCGTCGTGTGCTCGATTTCAAAGCGCTCGAGGAGCTGCGCCTCGAGAGCGCGACGGGCCCCGTGGCAGTCGGCTCCCTGACTTACGAGAACGTGGGCCGAGAGCATCGGGAACCCGGAAGTGATCTGCCAGACGTGAAGATCATGCACTTGTTCGACGGTGGGCTGAGCGGCCATCGCATAGCCGATTTCCTCAGTATCCAGTCCGCCCGGTGCGGCTTCGAGCAGAACATCGACTGATTCCCGGAGGATTGACCAGGCACTCGCGGCAATCATGACCGAGATCAGGATCGATACCAGTGCGTCGGCCTGTTGCCATCCCGTAAGGATGATGATCACCGCGGCAACTATCACCCCGACTGAACCAGCTACGTCTGCGATTACGTGCCTGAGTGCGGCTTTCACGTTGAGGCTGTCTCCGCCAGATCGAGAGAGAACCCATGCGGCAAGCAGGTTTATTGCTAGCCCGGCCACGGCGATCACCAGCATCTCTCCACCGAGTATCTCGACCGGATCCCCGAGCCGGCCGATCGCCTCGACGATTATCCAGACCGATACGACGACAAGCAGTACCCCGTTTGCAAGCGCCGCAAGGATTTCGGCCCGCTTGTAGCCGAAGGTCCGCCTTGAAGTAGCCGGCCGGGCGGCAAGCAGTACAGCCGCCAGGGCCAGGAACAGCGAGAAGCTGTCGGAAAGCATGTGGCCGGCGTCAGCCAGCAGGGCCAGCGAGCCGGTGAGCAGTCCGCCGACGGCTTCGACCACCATGAATACGGTGGTCAGACCGGCTGCGATCAGCAGGGCCTTGCGGTCGGCCCCCCGATAAGCGCCGGGTCCGTGGCTGTGATCGTGGCCCGAAGATTCCATCGGTATCCAGTGTAGAAGGACGGCCTCTGGGATTGATACCTTGGTCTCTTGGATTCGACCCTCACCATCCACCACGCCGTGGTCGGCGCAACCGGTGGCTGACCTTGGCTAACCCGATCACCGATCCAGATACGTCCTGGAAGGACGCCGGTTCTGACTTCATAAGAAGTGAGGTAGCCGGCGGTGCCGTTCTGCTGGTCGCCACGATCGCCGCGATTCTCTGGGCAAACGCCCCTTTCGGGGAGACCTACATTTCCTTCTGGCAAAGCGAGCTTTCAATCGGTGTCGGCGATTTCAGCATCTCCGACGACCTCCAGCACTGGGTGAACGACGCCCTGATGGCGATCTTCTTCTTTGTGGTCGGGCTCGAGATCAAGCGCGAACTCGTGGTCGGGGAGCTCAACGACCGCAGCAAAGCTGCCCTGCCGATCATCGCCGCCCTCGGTGGCGTGATTCTTCCGGCGCTGATCTTCACCGCAATCAACCTTGGTTCTTCGACGATCGACGGCTGGGCCATCCCGATGGCTACCGACATCGCTTTCGCGGTAGCAGTCCTGGCGTTACTCGGGAACCGGATTCCATCGGGAGTTCGCCTACTGCTGCTCAGCATCGCGATCGTGGACGACGTGATCGCCATTACGGTGATCGCTCTCTTCTACACATCTGACATCAGCCTTGCCTGGCTGGCGCTGGGAGCGGTCGGCCTGCTGGTGGTGGCGCTGATGCAACGTTTCGGCGTTTCCCGTATCGCGCCGTACGTCGCGGTAGGCGTCGTAGTCTGGCTTGGTTTCTTCGAGTCAGGGGTTCACGCGACCATCGCTGGCGTCCTGCTCGGCCTGATGACGCCGGCCCGGCCGATTGATGGCAGGCATGTGCTGGAAAAGCTTGAACATGGGCTTCACCCTTACAGCAGCTTCGTGATCGTCCCGCTTTTTGCGTTGGCCAACGCGGGCATTGTTCTCAGCGTTCCAATCATCAAGGAAGCCTCAACAAGTTCGGTCTTCATCGGCATCGGGCTCGGCCTGGTGGTCGGAAAGACGCTGGGCATCAGCCTTGCGACGTTCGCCGCCGAGAAGCTCGGGCTCGGCAAGTCACCCGAGGGGGTCGAGCCCGGTCACGTCTGGGGCATAGCCGCGCTCGGTGGGATCGGCTTCACCGTTTCGCTGTTCATCTCCCAGCTCGCCTACTCGGCGCCAGACGTTGTCGAAGTCGCAAAGATCGGCATTTTTGCCGGATCGATCTTCAGTGCGATCCTCGGTTCAGTGATCCTGCTCAGGCGCACCCGCAAACGGGACTAGGCTTCGTGGGCGACGCCACCGGCTGGATCCGGGCCGAGACCGGGTGATACGTGATTGGGCGGTCCTTCGGGGCCGGTGTCCGCGGGTTCCACGTTTCCGGTGTGGACCTCCGGGACCTCGGGGACGGTGTCGAGGAAGCGGTTGACCATACGCGCACACTGA
>CALEMO010000097.1 GCA_937910825.1 uncultured Solirubrobacterales bacterium
CAGCCAGACAGGACGGGAGATAACCGGGGGGCTCGCCCGCATGGTGGCCGACGAGCCGAAGATCCAGGTCCTTGATGAGACTTCGGCAGTGGCCCTGCTGAGTGACGGGTCGCGATGCCATGGAATGGTCACCGACCAGGGCACGATCGCCGCTACTTCCACCCTGCTGGCCACCGGTGGTGCCGCGGCTCTGTGGCGCCGGACCTCCAACCCCTGGGGTGCAATCGGTGCCGGTCCCGTGCTGGCCAGTGCCGCCGGCGCAGACCTGGCCGACCTGGAGTTCTGTCAATTTCACCCAACCTGTCTTTCCGCTCCAGGGACCAACTTCGACGGCGCGCTGATAACCGAAGCGATCCGTGGCGAAGGTGCCGTGCTGCTCGATCTTGACGGCCAGCGCTTCACGGACGAACTCGCCCCGCGCGACGATGTCGCCGCTGCGATCCTCGACCAGATCTCACGACAGTCGGGCCAGCAAGTTCGTCTCGACCTCACTTCGATCGACCCTGCCCGCTTTCCGAGCGCCTTTGAAATGCTCAACCGCGCCGGATATGACGCGAGTCGCGAACCGGTACCGATTTCACCCGGTGCCCACTACATGATGGGTGGGATCGCAGTCGACGTAGACGGACGAAGCTCACTCGACGGCCTTTTCGCGGCCGGAGAATGCGCCTGCACCGGAGTCCACGGGGCCAACCGACTGGCTTCCAATTCACTCACGGAATGTTTTGTGTTCGGCCAGCGGGCAGCAATGGCCGGCCTCGCCGAAGTACCGGCCGGCAACTCGCCGGTCTCGAGCAACTGGCGTTTCGACCCGCCCACCCGTGATACCCGTGAAGCGGTGTGGAGACTCGCCGGACCGCTTCGCAACGAAGCCGACCTCGAGACCCTCAGCCATGATCCCTATCCGCTGGCGGCGGCGATCGGCTCCACTGCGGCCAGCAGGCAGGAATCCCGAGGCGGACACCGGCGAACCGACTTCCCCGAGACCGACCCTGACCTTGACCGGCAGCACCTGATCTACCGGCCTGATGCGACGATCGAGAAGGTGCGCTGGGATTGAGCTTCGAGCCGGTCGATGTTCAGATCATGGCCGGAGCCCTGGCCTCGGCCTGTGAAGAGATGGGTGCGGTACTCATCCGCTCGGCCCACTCGGCGAACATCAAGGAGCGCCGCGACTGCTCAGCCGCGGTTTTCTCGCCATCCGGCGAAATGGTGATGCAGGCTGAGCACATCCCGGTCCACCTGGGCTCGATGCCCGCTTCCGTCGCGGCGGTATTCGGAGAGAATCACCATCCGGGTGTTTCCTGGTTTCTGAATGACCCCTACTCGGGAGGAACCCACCTTCCCGACATCACCGTGGTCACCCCCGCTTTCACCGAGGGTGGGGATCTGCTCGGCTTCGTCGCCAACCGGGCACACCACGCCGACGTCGGTGGTCGCATCCCGGGCTCGATGCCGGCCGACTCCACCCGCCTCGACCAAGAAGGAGTGGTGATCCCGCCCCGGATCCTCGACCAGGATGCGATCGAAGAAGTGATCGCTTCGATGCGACAGCCCGACCAGCGCCGGGCCGACCTGAGGGCACAGCTCGCCGCCAACCGGACCGGAGTCATCCGGCTGCAAATGCTTGCTGAGAAGCGCGGTCGCGGCAGCCTGAGCGATGCCATGGCATCGGTCTGTGACTACGCCGAAGCAAGGACCAGGTCGAGCATCGAATCGATACCGGACGGCCAGTACCGTTCGCAGGACGTGCTCG
>CALEMO010000098.1 GCA_937910825.1 uncultured Solirubrobacterales bacterium
TGCGCCGAGGTACGGAGGCGGGCCCGGGGGACCGGTCGAACACAAATTTCGAATCTTCGGCCACACCGAGCTTGACGACCGCGCTTCGGCCCAGCGACACTTGGATCAGGTTGTAGAGGCTGTCCTGAGCGAGGTCGCAGCCGGAGCGGCCTGATCAATCCAGCTTCGGCGATTTCCAGTCTTCAGTCAGCTTGCCGGCGAGCAGAGCTGCGAGGCCTTCGATCGGGACCCGGTTCTGCTCGAGGGAGTCGCGGTCACGCAGGGTCACCTTGCCGTCGTCCTTCGTATCGAAGTCGACCGTGATGCCCCAGGGGGTTCCGATCTCGTCCTGGCGCCGGTAACGCTTGCCGATCGAACCACCGGCGTCGTATTCGGTCTGGATGCCAGCTGCGCGCAGGGTGAAGTTGATCTCTTTCGCTTTCTCTGGCATGCCTTTTTTGTTGAAAAGCGGCAGGACGGCTGCCTTCACCGGCGCCAGGCGAGGGTGCAGTCGCAGCACTGTTCGCTGCCGGCCTTCCACTTCTTCGGTGTCGTAGGCGTCGACCAGGAAAGCGAGTGCGGCGCGGTCGGCGCCGGCCGCTGGTTCGATCACATGCGGCAGGTAGCGCTCACCGCTCTGCTGGTCGAAGTACTCGAGCTTCTCACCGGAATGTTCCTGATGCTGGGTCAGGTCGAAATTGCCGCGATTGGCAATGCCTTCAAGCTCGGACCAGCCGATCGGGAAGAGGTATTCGATGTCTGATGTGCCGGACGAATAGTGGGAGAGCTCGTCGCTCTCATGCGCCCTGACCATCAGGAAGTCTTCCCGGATGCCGAGGTTCAGGTACCAGTCACGGCGGATCTCGATCCACTTGCGGTACCAGTCTTCAGCTTCGGCCGGCGGTACGAAGAACTCCATCTCCATCTGCTCGAACTCGCGGGTGCGGAAGATGAAGTTGCCGGGGGTGATTTCGTTGCGGAAAGACTTACCGATCTGGGCGATGCCGAAAGGCGGGGACTTGCGCGCGAAATTGAGCACGTTCTTGAAATTGATGAAAATGCCCTGGGCGGTCTCGGGGCGCAGGTAGGCGATCGAGCTGGAGTCCTTCATCGGTCCGACGTTCGTTTCGAACATCAGGTTGAATTCGCGCGCCTCGGTCAGTTCGCAGTCCGGCCCTCCACCAGGGTTCTTCGAAGGCTTCTGCGGGCAGTTCGCATTCTCAAGGTCGTCAGCCCGGAACCGCTTGCCACAGGTGCGGCAGTCGACCATCGGATCGCTGAAGCCGGTCAGGTGACCAGAGGCCTCCCAGACTTTCGGGTGCTGGAGGATCGCTGAGTCGAGCGCGACGATGTCATCGCGCTGCTGAAGCATCGAGCGCCACCACTCGCTCTTGACATTGTTCTTCAGCAGGACCCCGTAGTGGCCATAGTCGTAGGTCGAACCCAGTCCGCCGTAGATCTCCGACGAGGGGAAGACGAAACCACGCCGCTTCGAGAGGGCGACGATTTCGTCCATTGTTACTTCGGTATTGCGTTCTGAGTTGTTCTCGGGGGCCATTCTGGAAAGGTATCGGGACGCTTCCCGTGGCGCGCTGCGATAATGGATGGTCGATGCCGATCTACGAATACCGCTGCGATAACGAACATCTGGTCGAGGTCATGCAGCCAATGAGCGACGACTCCCTGAGCGAGTGCCCCGAATGTGGGGCACCGACCCGCCGTGTGCTTCATTCGCCGGCGATTCATTTCAAGGGTTCGGGCTTCCACAACACCGATTACGGGACCCGTTCCGGTAACAAGCAGAAGCAGGCCGCGGCAGCAGCCAAGAAGGACTCGGGCTCGGATTCTTCGTCGGGCTCGTCGGACTCGTCGGACTCGTCGGGCTCGTCGGGCTCGTCAGATTCCGGTTCATCTTCGTCGCCATCTGAAGGTTCCGGTTCTTCATCGAGCGTGACCAAGTCCGACAAGCCGTCGAAGGACAGCAGATCTTCTTCCGACTGAGCCCGCCCGGCCCGACCTGAGCAACCTCATCTACGGCTGCGACCGGGGGTTCCGGTTGCTGTTACTTTGCGAGATCCAGCAGAGAACGGAAAGCGGAAGTATGGAAGCAGCTCAAAGCGGTTCGCAGCACCTGGTCAGGCAACTGACCAGCATGGACGCGCAATTCCTGGCGCTGGAAGACGCCCGAAATTTCAGCCACATTTCCGGTCTGGCCATCCTCGACCCCTCGACCGCACCCGGCGGAGAGCTGGTCCTCGCCGACGTCCAGAGCATGATCGAAGAGCGGCTTCACCTGCTGCCGCCCTTCCGCTGGAAGCTGGAAGAGGTTCCCTTTGGCATCGACCATCCTTACTGGGTCGACGATCCGGACTTCGACATAGAATTCCACGTTCGCGAACTGGGTCTGCCCGCCCCCGGATCAGAGGAGCAGCTTGCCGTTCAGGTCGAACGCATCATTTCCAGGCCGCTCGACCGGGCGCGGCCGCTCTGGGAGGTCTATCTGGTGCAGGGCCTCAGCAAGGGGCGGGCGGCACTGCTCACCAAGATCCACCATTCGGTCGTGGACGGAGTATCCGGCGCAGAGATCATGGGCACGATCTATGACCTCGAACCCACCGGCAGAGACATTCCCCCGGCTGAAGAAAGTACGCAGGGGAATCCTCTGCCCACTTCGCTCGAACTGTTCCGCCGTGGAGTATTTGCCGCACCCGGCCGGGTCGTCACCGCGGTCGGCAACCTGCCTTCAACCCTGCCCAACCTTGTCGAAGTACCGACCATCCGCAGCATTCCCGGGGTCGGCCTGATCGGAAGGGTCGCCGAGCGGGCCCGGCGGGTAGTTCCTTTCGAAGGCGATGGCGAAGTGCTCGATCGCCCTAAGATCAAGGCTCCGCGAACCGTGCTGAACGGTCCGGTGTCAGCCCACAGAAGGGTTTCTTTCGGGTCGCTTCCGCTGGAGACGGTCAAGCTCGTCAAGGACGCCTATGGAGCGAAGGTCAACGATGTCGTCGTCGCGCTGTCGGCCGGAGCCCTGCGGGAATTCCTGATCAGTCAGGACGATCTGCCTGTGGAACCACTGGTCGCAATGATCCCGATCTCGGTCAGGAAAGAAGAGGAGATCGGAACCTATGGCAACCGCATCTCGATGATGATCGTCGAGATCCCGACCAACGAGCCGGACCCGGTCGAGAGGCTGCTGCGAGCACACAAGTCGCTGCTCGCCGCCAAGGAACGCCACGGTGCCCTGCCAGCCGACCTGATGACCAACGCCAACGACTTCATTCCACCGGCCATTTTCGCGCGGGCCGCCCGGGCGATCACTTCGGTCGGGGCGTCGACGCGCTTTCGTCCCCACTTCAATGTGACCCTCTCGAATGTTCCGGGCCCACCGATACCGCTCTACATAGCGGGCGCCGAGCTGATCGCCAACTATCCGATCTCAGTCGTCGCTGATGGCATCGGGTTGAACATCACGGTGCTCAGCTACCGCGATCACC
This sequence comes from uncultured Solirubrobacterales bacterium, assembly GCA_937910825.1. Lineage (GTDB taxonomy): Bacteria > Actinomycetota > Thermoleophilia > Solirubrobacterales > 70-9 > 67-14. Next base: position 3,474 of record CALEMO010000098.1, read on the forward strand.
TCGACTTCGGCATAGTCGGCGACCGGGCGATCGCGCCCGACCTGGAACCGATCATGGCGACCCTGCGTGCCGACCTGAAGACGCTTGAGAAGAAAGCCAAGGCAAAGATCAAGGCCGACGCTAAGAAGTGAAGCTGCCGGCCCGGCTCAGCGGCGCTTCGTTATCTTCTTCAGCAGCTTCACTTTCTTCGACTTGGTCTTGACCGGACAGTTGTTCGGCTCGAAGACCACGTTGAGCTTGAGTTTCTTCTTGCCTCGCCTGGAAAGTTGCTTGGCGGCCTTGCCCCTTGCTTTGACCCGCAGCTTGAGCTGACCTGGCTTGCTCGCGGTCTTCGAGACGGGCTTGACCGATTTCGGACCCGGACGATCGAATCAGTCCCGTCCGGCTGGTTCCAGGTAACTGCGGTAGTTCCGTCCGCCCCGATCGCCATGTCCGAAGGCCCGATGCTGGGGTTCGGAGGGTCAAGGTTTCGATCGGGCCAAACGACCCCCCCGGGGGGAGCGAGTTCTCGTTACCAAGGTCAGGTTCACCCCGTCGCTGGAAGCCCATACTGCGCGGAATGTTCCGTCCTGACCGACTGCCATTTTAGGAAAAAACGCCTCCAGCGAGTCGGACGAAATGTTCTCCACCGCTCCGAATTCACCGTCCGGCTGCCGGACACTGGCCTGAAGGATCCAGTCGGAACCAGGTTTGTTTCGCCAATAGGCGACGGTCGTACCCTCCGGTCCGACCGCTATCTCGGGGGACTGATCGAGCCGACGGGCGTGGAGAGCGTCATGGCCGGCGATACCCAGGTTCAGCCTTCGAGCTTGCGCGCAGCGCGCTGGCGTTCTTCTAGCGGTATTTCGAGGCTTCCGGCCGGGCCGTTGCCTGAGGGGACCAGCACGTCGGGCTTGCCGGATCCGGCGAAGATTGAGGAGAGCGCCAGCTGCGGCATGCCGATCATGCCGATGTCGGAAACGAAAGCCTTGGGGGCGGTCCAGCCGATGATCGGGCCCTTGATGAAGTTGTACGGCAGGCGCAGGGGGGAGGTCAGGCGGTCCTTGATCCCGGTCATGATCGACTGCTGGGCCAGCGCCCGGTTGAGGTCGCTATAGCCGGCCGGAAGCTGGCAGTTGGGGTCGCCGACCGAGTCTTCGCGGGTTCGCGCGTAGGCCAGGGCGTCCTGGCCGTTCAGGGTGTTATCGCCCTGCTTGAGCCTGAGGGTGATGCCACCGTTCGTCTTGCCTCCGGAGATGTTCGCGCAGAGTTTCTCGGGCACGTCGATCTTCACCCCGCCGATCGCGTCGATGAAGTCTTCGAAACCGGTGAAGTTGAGGATCACCACGTGGTCGATCGGGATGCCGAGGAAGTCGGAGACGGTCTCTTCCTGCAGGGCGGCGCCGCCGAAGGCGTAGGCGGCGTTGATCTTCTGGGCGCTGTTGCCCGGGATCTCGGCGAAGCTGTCGCGGGGGATGGAAAGCTTCTTGAACTGGCCGCCACCGGCGCGTACGACCATCAGGGTGTCGGCCCGGGCGCTTGCACAGCCATCGTGCGGGGTTTCCCCCCGAGCCTGCTGCTCGTAACAGCGTTCCTCCTGGGCCGCGCCGGGCTCGAGCGTATCCGGGCTGCGGGCGTCGGTTCCGATCACCAGGATGTTCTGGGCGCTGGGCAGCAGCCAAGGAGTTCCCTGAAGGGCATCCCTGGCATCGCCGTCGAGCTTCATCGACTGGATCTGGGCCGAGATCCCGAATGAGAGGACGCTGAGCAGGATCCAGCCCAGCATTGCGAACAGGACCCATTTCAACCAGCCCTTCTTGCGCTTCGGACGGGATGACCTTTCGGGCCTTTCCTGGTGGCGGCCAGGCACTCGGGCGCCCTGGCGATGGACTTGGTATCCAAGGTCCAGCTGGTCCTCGGGTCGGGTCCCGGGATTGCGGCTACCGGCTTTCGCTTTGTCCTTCAGCCCCTGTATATCGGGCTTGCGAAACTTCGAAAACAGGCCCCGCCGGGAGCGATGGACCTGGTATTCAGGACGGTCCGGGCGGCGCTGTTCGTCGTCAGATGCCATGAAGGGTTAACAATGGTGCTGATGAATCGGATCGAAACAATTGGAGTGGACCTCGGTGGCACCAAACTGGCGGTCGGAGTTGTAGATGGGGAGCCAAAAACCCTTTGGAGCGATCAGGTTCCGTCAAATGGATATTCGCAGGAAGGCTTAATTGACCTTCTCGCGGAGCAGATCAACCGGGCACACGAAGCCCGTCCGGATGCCCGGGCAGCAGGGGTAGGCATTCCTGCAACGATCGACTTCGAGAGCGGCCACGCCGTAAGTACCGTCAATCTCGATCTCGAGGACCTGCCGATCAAGGACCTGCTCCAGGAGCGGGTCGGTCTGCCGACCGTGATCGATAACGACGCGAACCTGGCGATGCTCGCCGAGGCCCTGTACGGCGCCGCCAGGGGAGCCGACTACGCCCTGATGCTTACCCTCGGCACCGGAATCGGCGGCGGCATATGGATCGGCGGTGAGATCTTCAGGGGATCCACCGGCTCGGGCGCGGAGCTCGGGCATACGGTCGTGGACATCAACGGACCCCGTTGCCAGGGCAACTGTCCCGGGCGCGGATGTATCGAGACTTTTGCTTCGGGAACTGCGATCGCACGACAGGGACGCGAGGCGGCTGAGAAGTACCCCGAATCGGCCCTCGGCAAGCTGGCGGCTTCGGGCGAGAAGATCGGCGGTGGTGCGGTGACCCAGGCAGCCAAGGACGGGGATGCTGCTGCCCTTGAAGTAATCAGCACGGCCGGGCACTACCTCGGCAACGCCATAGTTTCGCTGACCAACATCTTTCAGCCGGAAGTGGTCGTGCTTGGCGGAGGGGCAATGGCCATGGGAGAGCTGATTCTCGAGCCGGCTCGCCGGGAGGTGCGGGAACGCGGTCTCAATCCGAATAATCAGGCGAAGATCGTCGCCGCCGAGCTTGGTCCGGACTCCGGAATGATCGGGGCAGCCGCTTTGGCCAGGATCGAAAGCGAAGCTTCCTGATGCCGGGCCGTCTGATAGTCGCGCCGACGCCGATCGGCAACGTTGACGATGTGAGCAAGCGGGTGCGCGATGCCCTGATCAATGCTGATTACATCGCCTGCGAGGACACCCGGCGCACCGGCCGGTTGCTCGAGCGCCTTGAGATCAGCCCGAAGCCGCGGTTGGTTTCCAATCACGAAGGCAATGAGCAGAATCGCGCGACCGAGCTGGTCAAGAGGATCGAGCGCGGCGAGCGCATCACCCTGGTCTCCGATGCGGGCATGCCGGCGGTCTCTGACCCCGGATATCGCCTGATCCGGGCCTGCATTGATCGCGGCCTTGAAATCACGGTATTGCCGGGGCCTTCAGCGATCCCGGTCGCCCTGGTGGCCTCGGGCCTGCCTTGTGACCGCTGGCGCTTTGAAGGCTTCCTGCCAAAGCGCTCGGGGGAGATGGAGCGGGTGCTGAACTCGGCGGAGACAGTGATCGCCTTCGAGTCGCCGCGCCGGATCTCGGACTCCCTGGCGGCGCTCGCCGCAATCGCACCCGAGCGCCAGGCAGCGGTTTGCCGGGAGCTGAGCAAACTTCACGAAGAGGTCACCCGGGGCACGCTCTCCGAACTGGCGTTGCGTCACAAGGGCGACGTCAAGGGCGAGATCGTGCTGGTGATCGCTCCAGCCGAAGCGGCAGGCCACGGGCAGGACATCGGTTATGCGGTTGAAGCCCTGAAGCGCCTGGTGCAGTCGGGTGCGCGGCCGCGGGCGGCGGCCACGGTGGTCGCCTCGCTCACTGGAACCCGCGCAAACGACCTGTACAAGGCCTTGACCGGGCGCGAGCCCAGACGATGACGCCGGCTTGAGCTACTACGTAACCACGCCGATTTACTACTCGAACGGCGAGCCTCACCTCGGCCACGCCTACTCGACGATGGCCGCAGACATCCTGGCGCGGCACATGCGCCAGCGTGGTGAAGACGTCTTCATGCTGACCGGCACCGACGAACATGGTGAACCGATCGCCCTTGCCGCCGAAGCGGAAGGGGTATCCCCACAGGAACTGGTCGACCGCAACGCACCCAAATTCGAAGACCTGGTCGAGCGGGTCGATTCGACCCATGATTTTTTCATCCGGACGACCGACAAAGGTCATGTCGAGCGGGTCCAGGAGCTGGTCACCAGGGTCCGCGACAACGGCTACGTCTACCAGGGAACCTATGAAGGCTGGTACTGCCCTCGCTGCGCTGACTTCAAGAACGAATCGGAGATCGGTCCGGGCGATACCTGTCCGATCCACGAGATACCGCTGCTCAGGGAGAAAGAGGAGAACTGGTTCTTCAGGCTTTCTGCTTTTCAGGAAAAGCTCGAGAAGCTTTACGAAGACGAGCCCGGTCGAATCATGCCCGACTTCCGCCGAAACGAAGCACTCTCGTTCATCCGCGGCGGGCTGCGCGACGTCTCGCTCTCCAGATCACAGCTTTCCTGGGGGGTGCCACTGCCGTGGGATCCCGATCAGGTCATGTACGTATGGTTCGACGCGCTCAGCAACTATTACACGGCGCTGGGCTATGCGCGAGAGGGCGAAGACCTGAGCGAGCGCTATTGGCCCGCGAGCTGGCACATCCTGGCCAAGGACATCCTCAAGTTCCACGCTGTCTACTGGCCCGCTTTCCTGATGGCCGCCGGCCTTGAGCCGCCTCAGCGCATGTTCATCCACGGCTACCTGCTGATGGGTGAAAAGAAGATGTCGAAATCGCTTGGCAACGTGCTGGATCCGTTCGAAGTTATCGAGAAATTCGGAGCTGATGCTCTGCGTTTTTACTGTTTTCGTGAAGTCAGTTTCGGCCAGGATGGATCGATCTCGACCGAAGGGTTCGAGAAGAGGTACGAGTCGGAGCTGGCGAATGACTTCGGCAACCTCGCTTCCCGCAGCCTGGCGATGGTCGATCGATACCGGGACGGTCTGGTACCCGAAACCGACGCCGATCCGCTGCTGCTCGCCGACTTCGACGGCATCAACGAAAGAGTTTCAGCATTGCTTGACGAAGCGCAGATCGGCCAGGCTCTGGAGGAGATCTGGGTGCTGGTGCGACGGCTCAACCGGTATGTCGAAGAAAGCCAGCCGTGGGTCCTGGCCAAGGACGAAGGCGATGCCGCCCGGCTGGACCAGGTCCTGAACGGACTGACCGAAGGCCTGCGGGTCCTCTCCCTGCTGCTTCACCCGTACCTGCCCAACTCGACAGCCACGTTGCTGGCCGCGCTCGGTGAGCCTGAACTGAGCCTGAGGGAGTTCGCATCGAGGTCCGGCGGGCAAAAGGTCGAGCGCATCGAACCGCTCTTTCCTAAACTCTGAGCCCTGGCCGCTGTTCCGGAGTAGAGTTCGAAAACTATGTTTCCGACGGGGGTAACCATGAAAAAGCTGCTGGCGTCATTGCCTTTCGCAACCTGCTTGGCCCCGATTCCTGTTTCCGGAGCTTCGGGCCTCGTTGACCAGCCGCTGCCCCTGA
>CALEMO010000099.1 GCA_937910825.1 uncultured Solirubrobacterales bacterium
AACCCTCCCCTGCCCCTTCAAAACGGAAGATCCGGACCGATTTCAGCCAGGGTCCGGGCCTTTTTGTCGCGGGTCGAAAGCTTTGGCACGGACACCGGCCACTGAACCCCTACCTGGGGATCGTCCCAGCGGATACCGGCCTCCGTCGCCGGGTCATACAAGCTTGAAACCAAGTAGGTCACGTCGGCCACTTCCGACAATACGCAGAAACCGTGTGCGAATCCGACGGGGACGAAGAGCTGGCGATGCAGCGCATCGTCCAGCACGTAGCCCGCCCACTTTCCGTAGGTCGGTGAACCGTGCCTCAGATCCACCGCCACATCGAAGATGCTGCCGCGCGGGCAGCGGATCAGCTTTGCCTGGCCCGGATCAGTCTGGAAGTGAAGTCCGCGCAAGATACCCTGACCGGATCGCGAGTGATTGTGCTGCACAAAATCAACGTCGACCCCGAGATCACGCCAGGGATCGAGGCTGAAGGTTTCGACGAAAAAACCACGATCATCGCCGTGGACTTCAGGCTCGACCAGGACCAGACCATCCAGGCCGGTTTCGATCCGCTTTGCCAAGTCAGGCGCCCAGGTCGACGCCGTACTGGCGCTCGTAATACTCGCGGTACTCGCCGGACCTGAGGGCCTGCCACCATTGAGGGTTGTCCCTGTACCAGGCTACGGTGCTTTCGATTCCCTGCGCGAAATTAACCGCGGCCTTCCAGCCGAGCGCCTGCGTCTTCGCCGCGGAAAGTGAATAGCGAAGGTCATGTCCAAGCCGGTCTTCGACGTAGGTGATCAGCGATTCATCCCGACCCGTCAGGGCAAGGATGGCTTTGACGACATCCAGGTTTGTCTCTTCGTCCGGACCGCCGACGTTGTAGACCTCTCCGGCCTGACCGTTCACCAGGACGGCGTCGATCGCTGTGCAGAAGTCACGTACGAAAAGCCAGTTCCGGACTTGCTTGCCGTCTCCATAGACCGGGATCGGATCGCCGTGGATCGCGTTGAGGATGACCAGCGGGATCAACTTCTCCGGGTGCTGCTGCGGCCCGTAGTTGTTTGACGCGCGCACGGTCAGCGAATCCGCACCGTAGGTGTGGTTGAAGGCCGAGACGATCATGTCGCCACCCGCCTTTGAGGCCGAGTAGGGAGACGAAGGGTCGATTGGTGAGGCTTCGGTGAACGAGCCTTCGTCGATTGATCCGTAGACCTCGTCAGTCGAAATCTGGAGGTGCCGGATACCGGCGTCACGGGCGGCTTCGAGCAGGACATAGGTGCCGAAGACGTCGGTCGTGATGAATTCGCCAGGAGCTTCGATCGAGCGATCGACGTGCGACTCGGCCGCGAAGTTCACGATCGCGTCGCATCCGTCAAGCGTCCGGCGGGAAGTTTCGCGGTCACAGATATCCGCTTCGACAAAGCTGAACCGCTGCTCGGGGACACCTTCAAGATTGGCCAGCCGGCCGGCGTAGGTCAGCTTGTCGAGAACGACGATTTCGTCTTCGGGAAATTTCTCGAGGTGGTGATGCACGTAGTTGGACCCGATGAATCCGGCGCCACCGGTGACCATGATCTTCATTCGCTCGCTGCCCCTTCAAGACTCTTCTTCTGCCCGAGATACCCCTTGAGCCCGTCCTGCCAAACAGGCAGGACGATCGCGTGCGGATTCTCGCTGATCAGTGCCGAAAAAGCCGGCCGCGGCGCCTTGCGGCCAAACATCTCGGTGGTAGCCGAAAGGGTTACGACCTCCATCCCGGCTTGGCTGAATATTTCCCCCGCAAACTCGTACCAGGAACAGTGGCCGCCACCGGCCATGTGGTGAACGCCGTAGGCGTCGGAATCGAGCATCCGTACGATTCCGTAGGCAAGGTGCCATGTATAGGTAGGTGCCCCAACCTGATCGTGGACGACCAGTACCTGCCCCTGACTCTTGCCGAGACGGATCATCGTATCGACGAAATTCGGGCCGTCCAGACCGAAAAGCCAGGAGGAGCGGACGACGTAGGCCCGGCGATTTGCCTGGAGGGTCGCTACCTCACCGGCCAGCTTGGTCTTTCCATAGACGGAAATCGGACTCGTCGCGTCACTTTCGACGTAGTCGGAGCCTTTCTGCCCATCGAAAACGTAGTCGCTCGATACGTAGACGATCCTCGCGCCGACCGCAGCAGCAGCGCTGCTGACAAGGCCGGCGGCGGTGCCATTGCTCAGCAACGCACCTTCGGGATCGTCCTCGGCGCCGTCAACGTCGGTCCACGCGGCGCAGTTGATGACTGCGTCCGGACGGTCGATGCCGAAGCGACGCTCCAGCGCATCGCCATCGGTGATGTCCAGTCCGGTATGGGAAAAGCCACGCACGTCGTGTCCGGCTTCCTCAGCGGCCTTCATCACGTCGCTGCCGAGCATGCCACGCGCACCGGTGACCAGGATCTTCATCAGACGATCTCGATCTCCGACCGGTCGCCGACCAGCAAGCGCAGGGTCCGCGGCGGGCCGTCAGTCCGGGTCACTCTCACATCGCGACCGAGCAGGCTCGCTTCCATCCGTGTCCCCAGGTCTTCTACGGTGGCGCCGGCCAGCAGGATCGAATGCTCGACTTCCGAGCGCCGTACGCACACATCGCGGCCGATCGACGTATATGGGCCGATGTAGGCGTTTTCGATTACCGCGCCAGAAGCGATGACCGCGGGGCCGCGTACCACCGACCCCCTCAGCACGGCACCCTCTTCCAGGATGACCCGACCTTCCACCTTCGAATCCTCCATGTAACCGTCGATGCTCGTCTCGATCTCTTCGAGCACGAGGCGGTTGGCCTCCAGCATGTCAGCGAGCTGGCCCGTGTCCTTCCACCAGCCCTTGACCACCTCCGAATGCACATCCCGCCCGTCGGTAATCAGGGTCTGGATCGCTTCGGTTATCTCAAGTTCGTTGCGCCAGGAGGGCTTCAGCCGGCGGGCAGCTTCGATAATCGCCGGCGAGAACAGGTACACCCCGACCAGGGCCATGTTCGATGGCGGGTCATCCGGCTTCTCGACCAGGTTCACAACCCGGCCGCCGTCAAGTTCAGCCACGCCGTACGAACTCGGGTCATCCACCTCGGTCAACAGGATCAGGGCGTCGGGAGAATCCTTGCGGAACGTTTCGACCAGGCCGGAGATCCCGTTGCGAAGCAGGTTGTCCCCCAGGTACATGACGAAAGACGAACCAGCGAGAAAATCTTCCGCGGTGAGCACCGCATGGGCGAGTCCGAGGGGCTCCGACTGCTCGATGTAGGTGATGCTGGCCCCGAAACGACTGCCATCGCCGACCGCCTCCCGGATTTCGTCCCCGGTGAGCGGTGCAATGACGATCCCGATCTCGGTCACCCCCGCTTCCACCAGCGCCTCGATCCCGTAGAACAGGACCGGCTTGTTGGCGACGGGAACCAGTTGCTTGGCCGAGGTATGCGTTATCGGACGCAGGCGGGTGCCGGCTCCGCCGGACAGGATCAGTCCCTTCAGGTCTTCCATTGTCGCAAGGCTATAGACATAGGATCGACCGATGAAGCCCACCGCCTACATCCCGACCCTGAACGGTCGAGACCGCCTCAGGCTGGCTCTGGAGAGTCTGCGCGGGCAAACGCTGGGATGTGAGGTGGTCGTGGTCGACAATGGCTCGTCGGACGGCACAGAGGAAATGGTGGCGGACGATTTCCCGGAGTTCCGGCTGATCGCCCTTGACCACAACCACGGCTTCGGCCGGGCCCTCAACCATGCGATAGCCGAAGTGGGAGAAGGCCCGATCCTGCTGCTCAATAACGATGTCGTACTCGAGCCTGATTTTGTTTCGAACATCTGTCGAACCGCAACTGATACCGGGGCCGAGATGGTCGCCAGCGTTCTCTTGCGGGACGACCGGACCGGGATCATAGATTCGGCCGGAATCGTCGCCGACGCCCAGACCCTGATGGCTTTCGACTTTCTCGAAGGAAAGCCCGAAGCGGCCGCCGCCGAGGCCGCCGACCCACTCGGTCCGAGCGGCGGCGCCGCCCTGTTCGGGCGTCTGGCCTTCGAGCGGATCGGTGGCTTTGATCCTGAGATATTCGCCTACTACGAAGACCTGGACCTCGCCTTGAGAATGCGCGTTCAGGGCTGCACCTGCGCCCTCGCAAGGGACGCCCGGGGAACCCATACGAGGTCAGCCACCCTCGGAAACCACTCGGCCGAGAAATACGCGATAACGGGATGGAGCCGCGGCTACCTGATGCGCCGTTACGGCGTCATGAATTCTCTTACCGGCGCGGTCAGGGCGCTGGCGTTCGAAAGCTTTGTCTGCCTCGGTCAGGTTCTGATCGAGCACACCGCCAGCGGCATCCGGGGAAGGATCAAGGGCTGGCGCGCCGCCGGCTCGATGCCCCGCAGGCAGATGCCCGCCTCCGGCCTCACCCGGATCTCGGCCCGGACGGCCATCAGGGAAAGGCTGCGCCGCCTATCTTAGGTCGCTGATCTCGCCGATACTTTCGCCCAGCGCCAAAGCCCAGGGGCGATCGGTTGCGAGCAGTTCCAGGTGACGGCGACGCGACGCGAGCGCCATTTCGGCACGCCGTGCCGGATCCCGCGAAAGTCTGAGCATCAGCCCGGCCAGGGAACCGGCGTCCCCGGGTTCGAAATAGAGCACCGCATCCCCCCCGATCTCGCGATGTGGCGGGATGTCGCTGGCAATCGTCGGCAGACCGGCGGCCAGCGACTCGGCAACCGACAGGCCGTAGCCTTCGTAGGTGGATGGGTTGACCGTGCCGCAGCAGGCTTCGTATAGGGCTCGCAGCTCTTCATCGGAAATCCAGCCGGTCATCCTGAATCGTCCGTCCGCTTCCGTCGCCAGCCGGGCGATTCTTTCCACGTAACCGGGGTCACCCTCGCTGTCCCCGACGCAGACGATGGCGGCACCGCTATCTCCCGTCTCGGATGAATCCCCGAGAGCGTCGATCGCCGTCTCGATCCCCTTGTAGCCGCGCAGGGCCCCGACCAGGAGAAAATCTGGCGGGTTGCCTTCGATCTTTTCCGACGGAACCAGCTCGATATCCCGCGGCTGTTCGGCCACGATCGAAACCGGGCACCGGGGCTTCAGGTGCTCGATCAGTTCAGTTCTGGAAAATTCCGAGATCGTCAGGATCTGGCTGGCCCTGCCGGCGCCGCCTTTCATCACCCGCCGGTAGTAGGTCGCCTCCAAACGGCCCCGTGCGGTTTCGCGAGCAGCAAGCCTGCGCACGTCGTGGACTACGAAGAGCAGTGGCGAGCGCCCCCAGACCGGAGCCTGGTCGCCCGGGCAGACCAGCAGCGTCGATGGACCGTTGAGAAACGGAG
>CALEMO010000100.1 GCA_937910825.1 uncultured Solirubrobacterales bacterium
CCTCTACGCCTCCTCCCGGCTCACTTTCTTCAAGATCACCGTGCCGCTCACCATGCCGGGGATAATCGCCGGCGTCCTGCTGACTTTCATCCCGGCATCCGGCGACTACGTCAATTCGACTTTCCTCGGCGGGACCAGCCAGGCGATGATCGGCAACGTCATCCAGTCGAAGTACCTGGTCATCAATGACTACCCCGTCGCAGCGGCCCTGTCCTTTACCCTGCTCGTGATCATCCTCGTCGCGCTCGTGATCTACATCAAGTTCGCTGGCACCGGCGCCTTAATGGGCGACGAAGAGGAGGAAACAGCATGAAGGCTTTGAGGTGGCTGCGCGAAAACTCGGTGATCATCATCGGGATCCTGGTGATCTTCTACATGCTGGCTCCGATCGCCGTGATCGCCATCTTCTCGTTCAATGACCCGACCGGTCGCTTCAACTTCGAGTGGGTCGGTTTCACAACCCAGTACTGGCAGAATCCGTTTGCGATAAGCGAGCTGACCGACGCGTTGCTGGTCAGCATCAGGCTCGCATTCTTCACCTCGATCTTCGCCACCATGCTGGGCACGCTGATCGCGATCGCGCTGGTCAGATACCAGTTCTTCGGCCGCCGGGCGGCCAACCTCCTGATCGTGATCCCGCTGGCGACCCCCGAGGTCGTAATCGGTGCGTCACTGCTCTCGATGTTCCTCGTCTATGGCGCAAAGCTCGGATTCGGAACCCTGCTGATCGCCCACATCATGTTCTCGATCAGCTTCGTCGTGATCGTCGTGCGCTCGCGCCTGATCGGCTTCGACAGGCGCCTTGAAGAGGCATCTGCCGACCTCGGCGCATCACCGGTAACGACTTTCCGCAAGGTGACCCTGCCCCTGATCGCACCGGGTGTGGCCTCCGCGGCGATGCTTTCATTCGCTTTGTCGATCGACGACTTCGTTATCTCCAACTTCAACTCCGGTGCCGAAGTCACCTTCCCGCTCTACATCTTCGGCGCCAACCAGCGCGGCATTCCGGTCGAAGTAAATGTGATCGCGACCATGCTTTTCGCGGTCACGGTGGCAGCGATGCTGGCGGTCATATTCCAGCAGCGCCGGGCGGAGAAGATGGCCGAGAAGCGGGCCGACGACGACGGCACCAAGGCGATCTCGATACCTGTTTAGGCCCGGTATCGGAGGGGATTGGCATGGGATATGAGACAAAGTTGCTGATTGGTGGAAGGCTGGTCGAGGGCGAAGGGGCCGGGATCGAAGTCGAAAACCCGGCCACGGAAGAGATCGTGGCGACCGTAGCTTCGGCGACGGCCGGGCAGCTCGACCAGGCGGTCAGCGCCGCCACCGC
>CALEMO010000101.1 GCA_937910825.1 uncultured Solirubrobacterales bacterium
GCAAAACCATCGGCCAGATCGCGGCTCCGCTTTCGATGCTCACATAGTTATCGCGAACCGGGATCTGAAAAGTATGGAATGAGTCGATTGCTCCACAGGCACTGAGAAAAAGGGCGACGCTTCGTCCGCGCTCGACGGCGCTGGCGTTGATGATGCGTTTCTCGGCGGCACTGCTCAGCTTGTCGACCTGCTGCAGGGATTGGTGATCGCCTTCGAATCCAGCGGCGGCACCTTTCAATCCGTTCCTCAAGGCAACCAGCCAGCCGGGTGTCTCGCTGCGGCTCGACGGATCGCGCGGGTCGGTCCGGCAAAAAACCGAGAGCACCGGGCCTTCGGTTTCGCGGTCGATCAGGTCTCTCATCTCTTCGATCCGGCGATTGCTCATCAAACTCCCGTCTTTGTCTATTTGTCGCCCGGGCCGGGCGCTTCTTCGGATGATTCGACCTCTTCGATGTCGTAGAGGCTCTCCCGGGCCACCTGCTTGCCGCGTGAGTTCCACAGGTAGATGTCGAGGTAGGCGTCATCGCCGTAGTTTTTCAGCGCGTCAGGCGCGATCAGAGTGAAGCGGTCCGAAAAGAGCGGGTCCTGGTCGACGGTGAGCTCGTCGATCTCGGCGCTGGCGGCAAATGCGTCACGGACCAGGGAGCGGCCCCAGATCAGGGTGATGTCGGCTTCACGGCCGTTCTCACCCTGCCACTTGCCGATCACTTCGTCGCCGAGGTCAATCGCCCAATCCGGGTTCTCGGAAGCGACGACGTCGGTGAAGTCGACCGACGCACGGAAGTCCTCCGGATCGCCGCCTTCGGGCTGAATGAAAGTGACGAAGCCGAAGAACTCGATCGGCTGCTCTTCAGCGCCCTCTTCGAGCACCGCGGTCCCGTTGGCGCTGGCCGGTATCCAGACGCGGCCACTCCAGGCCCGTTCCGGGAACCAGACGATTTCGTTGGGGATCTCAGTGCCCTCGGGCAGGTCATGGATCTCGGAGCAGGCGTCGCGAAAGACTGAAGCCAGTCGTTCCGCGAAGCGGCCGTGAGGGATTCCGTGCTGCGAGGCGTCGGAGATGAAGCGGGGGATGGGGCGGTTGTCTAAAGGCATGGGCTGACCCTATTTCAAAGTCACGCGATTGACTCGCGCAGGCTCTCGGCCGCGGACTCGGGCGAAGTGATGTTGATGTTGACGCCGGTTGCCATTTCGAAGGCTGAGGCCGGCTCGAGCCGCGGAATCAAATCCAGGTGCCAGTGGAAATGCTCGGCACCGCGAGGAGCGGTCTTGACCCAGAGGTTGAGTTGAGGTGGCTCGCCGAACAGATCGGTGAGGGCCGCGACGGCACGGCCCAGCATCGTCGCGCCGCCGTCCCCGTTTTCAAAGCTGGGTTGCGGCCTCCTCGGGATGATTCGCATCTCAAAAGGAAAGCGGGACGCCCAGGGACAGATCAGGGCGACTTCGTCGTCGATTGCGACTAGTCGATCGCCGCGCCGGATCTCTTCTCGAAGGACTTCCCCCAGCAGGCTGGCGCCGGCCGTACGCTCCCGGTAAGAGTTGAAACGCTCGCGCTCGCGGGCAACCGCGGCCGGTACGAACTGCATCGCGCCGATCTGGGCGTGGCTGTGCTCGATCGAAGCGCCGGAGTCCGATCCCTGATTGAGGATGAGCTGGACATAGGCAGAATCGTCGTGTGCCTTCATGCGCCGCCGCCAGGCGGCTACGGCCAAAGCCATTTCGGCCTGGTCGAGTTCGCCGAGGGAAGCGGCGTGCTTCGGCGAATTGACCACGACCTCGTGGGCACCGTAGCCGGGCCTTGAGGCGAACATGTCCGGCTCAGTCGAACGAGCCGAAGCTAGCAGCGGGTCGGCTGAGCTGGCGAAGGCTCCGGCTGTGTCGTCGCCGGCGCAACCACCTTCCGGTTCCGGGACCACCGCCGGATAAAGGTTGGGCACGGTCCGCGTCTGCCAGCCGGGGCCGTCCGGAGCTGAGTCCCCTGGCCGGTCCGCGTCGATTTCGGGCGGCGTCTGCCCCTCCTGCCCTTCACAAAACGGGCAGCCCTTCGCCCCATTAGGCTGCCGGCTACTGCGGCTGAACTGATCCGGCCGAAGGGCCCGACCGGATGCGATCAGCACCCGGGTACCGGTCAGCTGGTCAATCCGGATTTCTGGGTCGGCCAACTGTCGCTAGAGCTTTGAGGGTGGTGGCGGGTCTTCGTCCGGGCGTTCGGGGGGCTCGACATCTTCCAGCGTCGGCTTGACGTAATCCGGATTGGCCGGATTGTCGCTGCGCCCCACCACGCTCGGCAGATTCTTCATGCCGTCCTGGAAAGCAGATATCAGGTCCATCGGCAGCGGGAAGATCACCGTCGAGTTCTGGTTGCCGCTGATCTCGAGCAGGGTCTGGAGGTAACGCAGCTGGAGCGAAGCCGGGTTGCGGCTGATGATGTCCGCCGCCTGGGTCAGCTTCTCGGCCGCCTGGTATTCACCTTCAGAGTTGATGATCTTGGCCCGGCGTTCACGCTCGGCTTCGGCCTGGCGGGCCATCGCGCGCTGCATCTGTTCGGGGATCTCGACATCCTTGATCTCGACCGTGGTGACTTTTACGCCCCAGGGCTCGGTCTGCTCGTCGATGATCTTCTGCAGTGACTCGTTGAGCCGCTCGCGCTCGGCGAGGATCTCGTCGAGCTCGGCTTTGCCGAGCACTGCCCGAAGCGACGTCTGTGAGATCTGCGAGGTTGCGATCAGGTAGTTCTCGACATCGGTGATCGCCCGATTGGGATCGACCACACGGAAATAACAGACTGCGTTGACCGAAGTCGGAACGTTGTCCCGGGTGATCACTTCCTGCGGCGGGATGTTCAGGGTGACCGTTCGAAGGTCGATCTTGACCATGCGATCAATGAACGGGATCAGCAGGATCAGGCCCGGGCCCTTGGTTTCGATCAGGCGACCGAGCCGAAAAATCACCCCGCGTTCGTATTCACGCAGAATCTTGATCGCCGAAAACAGGACGATGAGCAAAAAGATGGCCAGGAAGACCACCAATGCGCCGACAACTTCCATTACTGACCAGCTCCTTCTTGTTTATCGAATTGTTTGACGGTCAGGGTCAGGCCGTCGAGGGCCTCCACCTGAATCTTCTCGCCGACGTGGATGCGAACCGCCGGGTCGGCTGCTTGTGCCTGCCAGAGCGCGCCGTCGATGAATACCTGACCGCTCGGGGTCAGTGCCTCGCGCACGTCTCCGGTCATACCGACCAGATCTTCCGGACCGTAGCTGACCGGACTGGCCTTCACCCGGCTCACGCGCTCGATCACGAAACCGAAGAATCCCCCGAGCACCAGTCCACCGATCACCACCACCGGAATCGAGGTCGGATCAGTACTGCGATCGAACATCCATATGCCCGACGCAATCAGGGCAATGGTTCCGGCGATCGTCAGGGGACGGTAGATCTTGAGCGCTGCCGCGGAAATGAAAAGGGCAATCGAGAGGACCAGCAGGCCGATGCCACCAGATATGGCTCCGTTGTCGATCGCACCGATCGTTCCCAGGATCAGGCAGATAACGCCGACCAGTCCAGAAAGGATGCCGCCGGGGGTCAGCGTTTCGATCCCCACACCGACCAGCCCGAGGGTGATCAGCAGAAAAACAAGTGTCGGATCGCTTAACTCCACAACTTGAGGTTAACGGTCCCGATAGCCGGGGCCGTTGCGCGGTCAAAAAAATCAGCCGCTTTGGCCCTGAACCGCATAGGTATCAATGTCCGCTTCAAGCTCCTCGAGGCTGGCGTAGGGACCGAACTTGACGAACGTCTGCTCGCCCATTCGGTCAAAGAATGTCGTCGCCGGGATCCCGTGTGTTGCGCCCAGCGAGTTGCCGATCTTCTTGTCCGGGTCCGAATAGCTGGGGTAGGGAACCGAGTGGTCAGCGA
>CALEMO010000102.1 GCA_937910825.1 uncultured Solirubrobacterales bacterium
GGTCACCGATACCGACAAAGCGGCGGCTACGCAGATGGCTTCGCGTTTTCACGACCTCGGCTTCGACGTGGTCGCCACCGGCGGCACCGCCCAGGCGATTTCCCGCATGGGGGTACCGGTCAAATCGATCAAGAAGATCGCTGAAGGATCACCCCATGTGGTTGATTTGATCGAAGGTCGCGCCTGCGACCTGGTGATCAATACGCCGACCGGTTCAGGGGCGAGGGTCGACGGAAACGAGATCCGCTCAGCCGCCGTCACCCACGGCATCCCCTGCATCACGACCATGACCGGAGCTTCGGCCGCAGTCAGGGCGATCGCCAAGCGCAAGCGCGGACCCCAGGAGGTCGTTTCCCTTCAGGAGCTCCATGGTGGTTGATGACCGGCCGATAGCGCCATTCAACCGCCGGGAGTGTGCGGTGGCTGAAACCCATCCAGCGGGTGGATACCGGGTATTCACCCTGGTCGACGAGCAGGGTCCGGAGCCGGATCCGGGGCAGTTCTACATGCTGACCGCCGGTGATCACTGGCAGGGTGAAGCGGGCCGGCCGTACCTTCCCCGGGCAATATCGGTTGCCGCCGTGACCGGAAACCCCGGAGCCCTTCGCCTCATGTTCCTGATCGATGAAGTCGGCCCCGGCACCCGCCTGATGGCGGCACTGGAACCGGGCCAGACCTGCCTGCTTGCCGGCCCCTTCGGCCGCCCTTTCTCGATGCCAAAGGCGCTCAATCCAAAGGCCGCCGGGGCGATCCTGGTGGGCGGTGGTATCGGCATCGCACCGCTGGCGATCCTGCGCCGTGCCCTGGTCAAGCGCGGAGTGCCGAGCCGCACCCTGCTGGGCTTCCGCGACCGGGCCCATTCCGGCGGGGTGGACGAGCTTTTCGGCTGCGAGGAGACCCGCCTCGCCTTCGAAGATGGAAGCAGCGGTCATCGCGGCTACGTGACTGACCTACTGCTGAAGGTCCTGGCGGGAGATGATCCCGGGGGAGCAGTCGTCTATTCATGTGGCCCGCCGATGATGCTCGAGGCGGTGCGCTCGATCTGCGCTGAGTCGGGCACCGCCTGCGAGCTGGCGCTCGAGTCTCCGATGGCCTGCGGCTTTGGTGCGTGCTTCGGCTGTGCCGTCCCGAAGACCGACGGCACCTACCTGCGGCTTTGCGTAGACGGACCCGTAGTCAGCGGAGATGAAATCGCATCGGCGATGGCGGGGGAGGCCGCCTGATGGACCTCTCGACCGAGATCTGTGGCATCCCGCTGGACAGCCCCGTACTGAACGGCTCCGGGACCTTCGACCCACTGGCTGCCCGGCGGGCCTTTGGCGATGCGCTGATCGAGGACTTTCCTTTCGCCGCCTTCGTTTCGAAGACGATCACCAGGAAGACCCGCGTCGGCAACCCGCCACATCGACTCTGGGAAGCACCTTCCGGCCTGATCAACTCGATCGGCCTGCCAAACCCCGGCCTCGAGGCGTTCGTCGCGGGGGACCTGATTGAGCTGACCGGCCTTCCGGTGCCCCTGATCGTTTCGGTCATGGCCGACAGTGCCGAGGAGTTTTCGCTTCTGGTCGAGACGATCAGCGAGGTCGATGGAGTGGCGGGCATCGAGCTCAATGTCTCCTGTCCGAATGTGCACTCCGGGCTGATCGTCGGCGAGCAGCCGAAGGAGACCGAGGCCCTGATGAAGGAGCTGCGGCCGTTGACTGACTTGCCACTGATCATCAAGCTGACTCCGAATGTCGCGAATCCGCATGAGGTGGCGATCGCCGCCGAGGCCGGCGGGGCCGACGGGATTTCCATGATCAATACGATCAAGGCGGCCGCGATCGACCGGGTCCACAGCCGGACCTGGCTCGGCGCCGGAGCAGGCGGGCTCTCCGGCCCGGCCGTGAGGCCGATAGCGCTCGCCCAGGTCCGGGCCGTATCGACAGCCGTGGAAATTCCGGTGATCGGCATGGGCGGAGTCGAAGATGCGGACACTGCACTTGAGTTCATCCTCGCCGGAGCGAGGGTGGTCGCAATCGGCACAGAAAATTTCCGCGATCCGCAGGCCGGCAGCAAGGTGCGAAAGGGCCTTGCCGGGGCGCTGGAAAGGCGTGGTTTTGAATCGCTCCAAGCTGCACAGGCATCAACCTTGAGTTGAGGTTTAGGTGGATTTGGCCAGATTGGGCCTTTTCGCTGATGTGTTGAAGGGATGGTGGCTATACTCGCAGCCTTGATGCCTGCCCTGTCCAAGCCCCTTCCCAACGCTCCAGAAGCCCCCGAAAGGTCTTTCGATCAGAGGATGGAGGCTCTTAAGAAGGCGAATGACATCCGTACGGCCCGGGCTCAGCTCAAGCGTGATCTCAAGGCAGGCCGTATGACGATCCAGAATTTGCTCGGAAATCCGCCTGAATACGTGATGACCGCCAAGGTTTTCGACATCCTGCTGGCGGTTCCGAAGTACGGGCGGGTCAAGGCCAACCGCGTTCTGAACCAGTGCCGGATCTCTCCCGCGAAGACGATCGGCGGGCTGTCGGAGAGACAGCGCGGCGAACTGGTCACCCTGCTGCGCCGCTAGCTGGTCCGGGGCATCGTCTAGGCTGGCCGTCCGATGGTCGCCGAAAAGTCAAAAGTGTTCGTGATCACTGGACCTTCCGGCGTCGGCAAAGGCACGCTGATCTCGGAACTGCGTCGGAGGATTCCGGAGCTCGAACTCTC
>CALEMO010000103.1 GCA_937910825.1 uncultured Solirubrobacterales bacterium
GCCGGCGGTCTGGGTGTGGAAACGAAGTCTCATCGACTCCGCCTTCTTCGCGCCGTAGGTCTCCTTGAGCTCCCGGGCCCAGATCCTGCGGGCGGCCCGGTACTTGGCGATCTCCTCGAAGAAATCGATGTGGGCGTTGAAGAAGAAGGAAAGGCGCGGTGCGAAGTCATCGACGTCGATACCACGCTCGATCGCTCGCTCGACGTAGGTGAAACCGTTCTTACACGTGAAGGCGAGCTCCTGCGCAGCGGTCGAACCGGCTTCACGGATGTGGTATCCGGAGATCGAAATCGGATGCCAGCGTGGCATGCGGTCGGTGCAGTATTCGACCATGTCGGTCACCAGGCGCATCGCCGGCTCGACCGGGAAGCACCACTCCTTCTGGGCGATGTACTCCTTGAGGATGTCGGTCTGGATCGTTCCCGAGAGCTTTTCCGGGCTGATCCCCTGCCGCTCGGCAACCAGAACGTAGAAGGCGAGAAGGATCGCGGCCGGCGCGTTGATCGTCATCGACGTGCTCACTTCGCCGAGCGGTATTCCACGGAAAAGAACCTCCATGTCATCGATCGTATCTACGGCCACGCCCTCGCGCCCGACCTCGCCCAGCGAGCGAGCATGGTCTGAGTCGTACCCCATGAGGGTGGGCATATCAAAGGCGGTGGAAAGCCCCGTCTGACCGTGTTCAAGCAGGTAGTGGAAGCGCTCGTTGGTCTCTTCAACCGTGCCGAATCCGGCGAACTGCCTCATCGTCCAGTTGCGACCCCGGTACATGCTTTCGTAGGGCCCCCGGGTGAAGGGGTATTGCCCTGGCTCGCCGATCTTCAGGTCCGCATCACCCTTGAGGTCTTCGGGGCCGTAGCTGGCCTTGACCGGCTTGCCCGACATGGTCGTGAAATCCCTGTCCGCCGACTCGGCTGCCTTGGCGGAAGCGTCGTTCTTGGCCTGGCCGTCGCGGGGTGTCGAAGTAGGTTCCATGCTGTTACCCAGATAGTAGGCTTTCGCGCCTTTCACCGTGGGTCGCGCGGGGTGCTGGCCCCTGTTGATCAATACATGCGCTGTACCTCCCCGGGCCTAATTTCTGATCGACTCTTCGACCTTTTCTATCGGCTCATACCAGCCGTTCTCGAGGACCCAGGCCTGGACGTCGCGGTCGAAGCCGAAGATGACCGCAACGCCAACCAGGATGAAAAGGCCGCCGATCACCTTCTTGAACATTCCATCCGGATTGCTCAGCCAGTTCATTTTGTCCACGAGGGCCCTGCCGAAAATGCTGATCAGCAGGAGGATCGAGGCGAGGCCGAGCGCATAGGCGATCAGATAGGCGAAACCTTCCCCAAAGGAGGCCGGCAGGATCACCGCGACGATCAATGCGTAGGTCGGACTGCAGCTGTTGAAAACCGGCCCGAGCGCCGCGCCCAGCAGGATGTCCTTGCGGGTCCCGGTGGACTCGGACGAGCGGCCGACCAGACTGTTGGCCCGCCCTTGCAGGCCGGTGGCTATCGCCACCCGGTCCCAGGCGGCCGGGAATAGCAGGGTCACGCCAAAGCCAACGACGATTCCGCCGGCCACGACCGCCCAGACCTGGTCGGGTACGCCCAGGAGGGCAGTGGAAGCTTTGAGCAGAAGCGAGAAGACAACTACCGACACGGCGAGGCTCGCAACGATTGTCAGTGGCCGCTTGAGCGACCGCGAGTCCTGCTCGTCCGGCCCACCAAGCATGCTGCCGCCGACGATGACCGGCAGCAGCGGAAGCACGCAGGGTGCCGCCGCCGTCAGTACCCCGGCCATGAACGACGCAATCAGGAGTTCCATCGATGCTCAGCCGCTTGCTGCTATTGGAGCAGCCCCTGCTCGACCAGATCAAAGGTCGGCTCGTCGAAAGCAACCAGATCGTCGAGCTTGTCTCCCTGGTCATCAACCCTGACGATGGTCGTCTGGATGGTCACGTCGTATTTCACGCGCAAGTCCTGGTTGGTGTCGTAGTCGACCTTGAAGATAGTCACGCCGTCGGGGATTTCGCTGGCGTTGATGTCGGATTCCAGCGCCTGGCACTGAGAGCACCAGGGCGCGTGGAAGAACAGAAGCTTGGTGCCAGGAGTGGACGCCACCAGCTCAGGTGAATAGTCGACGTACTGGCCGGGCGCCCTGGAAGCCTTGCCGGCACCGGTAGATCCCGCTGTGCCACTGCCCGTTTCAGTGCCTGCCGCAGCCGTGCTCGCCGGCGCCGGATCATCCGACGAATCGCCGGCGATCGAATAAATCAGGCCGCCGCCAACCAATAGCGCGACGACTCCTACAACGGCTAGAGCATTCTTATTCATGTCACAAGGCTAGCTATCGCCCGATTCTTGCCATTCACCCTTTTGTAAGGACTAGCGACGCTTCGACAGATAACTGCCGATCCCGCCGAGCACTACCGCCGCGCCGACCGAGCCGACGACCGCGAGATTGCGTCCAAGTCGATCGAAGCGCATGATCTGCCAACCGTTCTCTTTCGCGGCCACGGCCAGGGGACCGTCGGGGTTCACGGCGACAGCGTTGCCTACCGCCTCCAGCATCGGCAGATCGGAGACCGAGTCGGAATAGGCCCAGCAGCCGGCGAGGTCGAGACCATTTTCAGCGGCGATCCGCTCCATCGCGGGAACCTTTCCCGACCCGTAGACGAACTGCCCCTCCAGGTCACCCGTATAGACACCCTCGCGGTTGACCACATACCTGGTGCCGATTCCCCCGTCCATTCCCAGAACGCTCGCCAGGGAGGACACCATGTCGGCGCCGGCAGCGCTGACGATGTAAGTCTTGCGGCCCGCATCCTGATGGTGATGCACCTCGGCCAGCATCTCCGGATATACCCGCGGCAGGATCCCGGCGAGCACTTCGGGCCACATGCGCGCGATGTCTGTACAGGTGACGTTGGCGAGCGTTTCTTTGGCCACCCGCATGACCTGGGCCGTCTCTTCGTCGGTCGCCCCTTTGAGGCGGTATTTGAAATGGTCTCGGCCCCATTTCATCACCTGGGAGCGGGTGAGCAGCCCGCGCCGACGCGCGACGCGGGCGAACTCCATTCCGCTGGACCCCGCCATCAGGGTCTTGTCGAGGTCAAAAAAGGCTGCTTCTTTCCCGGGATCGCTCACCAGCCAGAGGCTACCGACCCTGAGACCCGGCTCAGACCTGAATCAGGATAGCGTCGCCCTGGCCGCCGCCCGAGCAGATCGCCGCGCAGCCGAGTCCACCGCCGCGACGCTTCAGTTCCCGGACCAGCACTCCGATCAGCCTCGCACCTGACGCGCCGATCGGATGGCCGAGTGCAACCGCGCCACCGTTGACGTTGACTTTGTCTTCGTCGATTCCGAGCATCTTGATCGTATTCAGCGAAACTGATGCGAATGCCTCGTTGACTTCCCAGAGGTCGACGTCAGCCGGAGTCTTGCCCAGCTTGTCAAGCGCGACCTTGGCGGCCAGTGCCGGGGTCTTGGCGAGGCAGGCGTATTCGTCGCCGACCTGGCCGTAGCCGACGATCGTGCCGAGCACTTCCTTGTTATTGGCTTTTGCCCAGTCCTCGGAGGCGAGAACCAGCGCACCGGCACCGTCGTTTACGCCCGGGGCGTTGCCGGCCGTGTGATTTGCGTCGTCGCCTCCGATTGCCCGGAGCTGCGAAAGGCTCTCGGCGCTGATCTCGGGCCGGATCGCCTCGTCGGTATCGACCACGGTCTTGCCCTTGCGGCCCTTGACCGTCACCGCGACGATTTCTTCGCCCAGGGTTCCGTTAGCCCTTGCCTTCTCGGCCAGCTCGTGCGAGCGGGCGGCAAAGCGGTCCATCTCCTCCCGGGTGATGCCAAGCTCGTTGGCAACGCCAGAGGCTTCGTTGATCATCTGCAGATGGGTGAACGGATTCGTCAGACCGTCGTGGGTCATCGAATCAACCGACTTCACATCGCCCATTCGAAAACCGGACCGGGCCCCTGGCAAGAGGTACGGTGCGTTGCTCATCGACTCCATGCCTCCGGCAACGCCGACTTCGATGTCACCGGCGCGGATTGCCTGGTCGACAAGGCCCGCCGATCGCATGCCCGAAGCGCAGACCTTGTTCACGGTCTCGGAGGGAACTTCCTTGGGGATACCGCCGGCAATCTGGGCTTGGCGGGACGGGATCTGTCCCTGACCGGCCTGGATCACCTGCCCGAAAGAAACCTGCTGAACCTGCTCGGGCGCAACACCCGAACGCTCGAGGGCGCCGGCTATTGCGACTCCGCCGAGATCTGCAGCGTCGACCGGAGCAAGGCTGCCACCCATTTTTCCAAAGGGAGTACGTGCAGAGGAGAGAATTACTGTGCGGGGCATTCGCCGCCTTTCGTCGATCTTTTTGCTTGCGCTCGGAAGTTGAAGTTCGTGCAGCAGAGGGACTGTATAGGCCACTCAGATCGTCCGGCGCAGCCGGATATCTAGACTGCCCGGCATGAAGGCCTACCTGAGCGACTCTGCCCTGTCCGAAGTTGATGCCGATCTCGTTGCGGTCACCCTTTTCGAAGGTGAATCACTCTCCGGAGCGCTGGCGGACACACCGGGTGCCAACGATGCGTCGGGAGATTTCAAGTTTACGGTGACGGTATTCCCCGGCAAACCGGAACGGGTGGTCCTGATCGGACTGGGATCCCGGGAGGAGTTCGCCCCCGAACGGGCCAGAGTCGTCGGGGCACTCGCCCACAAGGCACTCAAGGCGAGTAAGGGTGAGGCCCTTGCGTTCATGCTGCCCGAGGTCGACGACGCCGGGGCATTCGCCGCCGCCCTGATCGAGGGAGCGACCTTCGCATCCTTTGAATTCGACCGCTTCAAGACCGGGTCCGATGGCAAGGAAGCCCCGCCTGAACTGAAGACGATTGAGATCGTCTCCGAACTCGACCTCGCCAAAGAGGTGGCATTCGGGGAAGCGATCGCAAACGCCGGCAACCGTGCCCGCTACCTGCAGAGCCTGCCGGCGAACGTCGCCACTCCGGAGTACCTGGCCTCTCGCGCAACCGAGATCGCCGAGGCTTTCGAAAAAGTCACCGTCGATGTGCTTGACCGCGAAGGGATCATCAGTGCCGGGATGGGCGGCCTCGAAGCGGTCGCCAAGGGCGGCGAAGCCGTCGAGCCGCGCCTGATCACCCTGCGCTACACCGGCCGCAACGGTGGCGAAATGCTTGGTCTGGTCGGCAAGTCGGTCACCTTCGACACTGGTGGCATTTCGATCAAACCGTCGGCCGGAATGCATGAAATGAAAATGGACATGTCCGGCGGCGCGGCGGTGCTCGAGGCAGTATCGGCGATTGCCGCCCTGAATCTTGAGATCGATCTGATCGCGGTACTGCCTTCCACCGAGAACATGCCTTCCGGAACCGCACTGAAGCCCGGCGACATCATCACCCAGATGAACGGCAAGACCGTCGAAGTGACCAATACCGACGCCGAGGGGCGTTTG
>CALEMO010000104.1 GCA_937910825.1 uncultured Solirubrobacterales bacterium
CTCGATCAGCGGCACCGATTCGTCCTCGGCCAGTTCCAGAACCCGCTGGTTGAAGTCGAGCCAGGACAACTCACGGTTGAAGAACTGGGAGGGGTCTACAAGCTCGTTCACGGGAGCCACCGTACCCTTTTGACAGTCCTTGTACGTAAAAGCGGATAACCCGTCAGCATCAGTGATCGCCTCATTTGATTGAGGTCTCCAGCGCCACCCAGACACCTTGCCGTGACTGCTCCAGCCAGAGGCGCTTGAAGCGGTCGAACATCATGCGTCTTCTCGCCAGCAGGTGAACTGTCAGCAACTCGAGACCACGGTAGGCAGAGCGGCCGGGTGCAGCCTGGACCAGGATCGGGTCCAGATCACGGGTCCCACGGGCCCGCTCGAGGATGGTCGCCACGTCCTCCTCCTCAAGAATGCGAATCTGCTCCCTGACTTCCGGCAAGACGACATCACAGTCGCGAATCTCGCCGAGTACGTCCTGGAGGCCGCGCGCGGCACGCCGGGCAGTATTGGCCTGGGTCCCCTGGGCTTCGGCGGTCAGTTCGAGCAGATAGCGCAGCCGCTCAGCCGCAACCCTCGTTCGATGCTGGTCCTTGAAGGCATCGGGCTCGAGCGCGGCCGGAACCTGTGCCCGAAGGCGGGCCAGACGTTTTTCGACGAGTCTTAGCGAGCCGTCGGGCACCTCGCCAAGCGGTTCGTAGGAAGGCTGGTTTTCGCGGATTCCCTCGAGCAATGAGGGTTCCGTGAGTTCTTCGATGCGGACCCTGAATGCCTCCATGCGCCTGCCGTGGACCTGCTGGGCCAGTGAGCGGTTTGCGTCTGCCTGCTTGCGCCGCAGGCGATCTATCAACTGATTGATGCCTTCCTGCTCGGCCCCTCCCATCTCGGCCCCGGCTGCGGTGACAGCTTCGATCGAGACATCAAGGTCCCGGCGCTGACCGACGCGTTGACTGAGCAACTTCACCTCTTCGCGAGCGCCCCGGTAGGCGGACTTGGAAAAGGCAGGACGAAACATCTCGATCGCCGCACGCAGGCGACGGGCGGCGAGCCACATCTGCTCGGCCGGACCCGGATCGGTCAGGTCAAGCACACCCCTGCTCAGAGCCGAAATCTGGCTTGCCCGATCATCGAGCACAAGGGCAGCCGCGACGCGGAACCGCTCATCGAGAGGTGATTCAGTATCCGGATCGGCTGCGTTTTTCATCGCCCGGCAGCCTACCTCCCGGCAGCCTCAGCCGCGCGCTCAACCAGCGAGTACGACCGATGAAACGTCTTTTTCGCCGTTGAGCATGTCGAGCACCATGCCTTCCCTGACGCCACCCTTGCCGATCTGTAGCGGCTGTGCCAGCAGCTCTGAAATCTTTTCGAGGATCAGCACTCCGGTCGGCAGAATCTTCACCCGGAGCGGATCGAGCTCGAACTGCCTCGCGACCTCGGCGGCCGTATCCCCACACAGAACCCGGATGCCGCGCTCCAGGGTTTCGTACTCAAGCACTACGCCGACCAGTCTTCTCAGTGACGTGGCGCTGCCACCCACCGCGACCACCTGGTCAGGCAGGCGCTCGAACTCGACGCCGCTGAATTCATCTTCGATCCGGTCACGGATCCGGCGGATCTCGGAGGCCGAGGGCGGATCACTCTCGATCAGTTCGTCGGCGATGCTGCTGGAGCCGATTGACCAGGACATCACTTCCTCCACCCCGCCCGGCACCGAACCAGTGATGATTTCGGTCGAGCCACCGCCGACATCGACCACCGCGATATGTCCTTCGATCGGGTGGCCCAGCGCTTTGGTCGCTCCGATGAACGCCAGCCGGCCCTCCTCCTCACCGCTGATGATTTCGATCGGGATACCGGCCCGCTCGCGGATCAGATCCACAACCTCGTCGCGGTTGGGGGCCTCCCGAATGGCTGCCGTGGCTACCGCCCTGAACTGCTGCGCTCCGAGCTCCCGCGCCAGGCGCACCTGGGTCTCCACGACCTCGGCAACTTCCTCGGCTTTTTCTTTCGAAATACGGCCCTTGTTATCCCGGGACTTGCCGATCCGGGTGTAGGTCCGTTGCTCCATGACTTTTGTCAGCTGGCCATCCTTTGGCTCGGCAACGAGCATTCGTGTCGTATTCGAGCCGATGTCTATCGCTGCGCAGAGCAAATTCATCCCTGCGATCTTCGCAGAACGATCGGATTACATCGGATGGGAGGCGTCTTCGAATTCCCTGAACAGGCCGGTGACTATGAAAGCCACCTGTTCTCCGACATCAACGGTGTTGTCGCCCATCCGCTCCAGCGCGCGGGCGGCAAGCAGCATGGTCATCGCCCATTCGCGCCGGTCGATGTCGTCGCCGATTTCGATCGCCAGGGCAAAACATTCCTTGTTGAGCCGATCGACATGATCGTCCTGGCGGACCAGGTCGAGCGCCAGATCCACGTCGCGGTCGCCGAAAGCGTGCCTTGCCTGAACGATCTGTTCCTGCACGTGCCTGCCCATCGAGAGGATCCGCTTGATCATTTCGGTGTCGACCGGTGGCTCGTTGCCAACCAGCGGCAAGAGCTTGCAGATGTTGACGCACTGGTCGCCCATCCGTTCGATGTTCTTGATCACATGAAGCAGTGCAGAGATCAGGCGAAGGTCGGTTGCGACCGGCGACTGAGTGGCCAGCAGGGTGATCAGACCCTGGTGGACCTCCAGGTAGCGCCCGTCAACCTGGTCATCGTCGGCAATAACGATCTGAGCCAGCTCGACGTCCTGGTTCTCCACCGCCTCCATGGTCCGCGACAGCGACCGGCTGACCAGATCAAATCCCCCCATGGCCTGTGATTCGAGGTTGTTCAGTTCTTCCTGGTACTGGACCCGGATCTTTCCACTGACAGAGAGCTCACCCACGTCGATCAGTCCCTTCTACGACTGTGATTTCGGACGCGATCAACCGAATCGCCCGCTTACGTAATCTTCGGTTTCCTGATGGGCCGGGTTCGAGAAGATCTTTTCGGTTTCGTCAAGCTCGATGAGTTCACCAGGGTCGCCGCTCTTCTCGATGTTGAAGAAGCCGGTCAGGTCGCTCGCCCGGGCAGCCTGCTGCATGTTGTGGGTGACGATCACGATGGTGAACTTCTGTTTCAGCTCGCCGATCAGATCTTCGATCGCCAGCGTGGCGATCGGGTCGAGGGCGGAACAGGGCTCGTCCATCAGCAGGACTTCGGGTTCAACTGCGGTGGCCCTGGCGATGCAGAGGCGCTGCTGCTGCCCGCCCGAAAGCCCGGAACCGGGCTTGTCGAGGCGATCCTTGACTTCGTCCCAGAGATGGGCGCCCCTCAGGGCGCGCTCTACGATCGCGTCCATCTGGTGTTTCTTCATGCGCTTGCTGTTCAGCTTCAGGCCGGCAGCCGTATTGTCATAGATCGACATCGTCGGGAACGGATTCGGCTGTTGGAAGACCATGCCGATCTGCCGCCGGACCCGCACCGGGTCCATCGAAGACGCGTAGATGTCCTGCCCGTCCATAATCACTGAACCCTCGACGGTGGCCCCGTTGATCAGCTCATGCATGCGGTTGAGCGACCGGATGAAAGTTGACTTGCCGCAGCCCGAAGAACCGATCAGCGCAGTTACCTTGTTCGGCTGGACGGTCATGTTGACGTCCTTGACAGCGAGGAACGAGCTGTAATAGATGTTGAGGTGCGTCACATCGATCCGCTTGCCGACCGCCTTCGAAGGCGCCACCGGCTCGGATAGGGCTGCTGTCATTCGTTGTGCCTCAGTTTCCTTTTTTGTGTCCAGGCCCATTGTTTCCTTTCGTGTGCCGACGCGCATTGCTATCGACGAAGCTCAATTCCGTAACGGCGGGAGATGAACCTGGCCACGA